>JBKBSR010000030.1:0-15081 GCA_046291055.1 Roseococcus sp. | reverse complement strand
CGGTCACGTCCGTCAACGTGGTGGAAAAAGCTGCTGGGCTTGAGGTGGCCACGGTTCAGGCGGCCTTGGGTGGAAGTTGCAGGGTTTCGTTGGTTGGGAGCGGGTTGAGCATGTCGCCCATGGCCTCGACGCCCATGTAGCGGTGCTGCATCTGCCACTCGTCGTTGGCCTCGAGCAGGACGGCGCCGATCAGGCGGATGATGGAGGCCTCGGAGGGAAAGATGCCGACGACATCGGCGCGGCGCTTCACCTCCTTGTTCAGCCGCTCCAGCGGGTTCGTCGAATGCAGCTTGGTTCTGTGCTGCGCCGGGAACGCCATGTAGGCGAGCACGTCGTCCTCGCTGTCGTCCATCAGCTTGCCGAGCTTGGGCCAGCGGGGACGGAGCTGGTCTGCGACGTGGCGCCAGGTCTGGCGGGCGCTGGCCTGGTCGGGCTGGAGGAAGGCCTGGCGCAGCGCGGCGGCGGCCATGGACTGCTGGGCCTTGCCGACATGGGCGAGCGCGTTGCGCATCCAGTGGACGCGGCAGCGCTGCCATGTCGCCCCGAGCACGCGGGCGATGGCGGCCTTGAGCCCTTCGTGGGCATCGGAGACGACCAGCTTCACGCCCTTCAGGCCGCGCTTCACCAGGCTCTTGAGGAAGGTGGCCCAGAATGTCTCGGCCTCGGAGGGGCCGATGTGCAGGCCGACGATCTCGCGCCGCCCTTCGGCATCGCAGGCCACGGCGATTATGGCAGCAACCGAGACGATGCGCCCGCCTTCGCGCTGGCGCAGGTAGGTGGCGTCGAGCCAGAGATACGGCCATTCGCCGGACAGCGGCCGATCGAGGAAGGCGCCGACCCGCTCGTCGATGTCCTTGCAGAGCTTGGAGACGGTGGATTTCGAGATCCCCGTCAGGCCCATGGCCTGCACCAGGTCGTCCACCCGCCGCGTCGAGACCCCGCCGATCCAGGCCTCCTGGATGACGGCCACCAGGGCCTTCTCGGAGGTCTTCCTGGGCTCCAGGAAGGGCGGGAAGTAGCTGCCCTGGCGCAGCTTCGGGATGCGCAGCTGCAGGGCGCCGAGCCGGGTGTCGAGCGTGCGGTCGCGGAAGCCGTTGCGGTAGTTCAGCCGCTCGCCGGTGCGCTCGTGCCGCCCGGCGCCGATCAGACCCTCGACATCGGCCTCCATGAGCATCTGCAGCACGGCCTCCGCGACGCTGCGCAGGAAGTCGCCGTCTCCGGCTTTGGCCAGGAGTTCGGCCAGTGGCAGTCTGTCCTCGGTCATCGGGTCCTCGGTCGGTTGGACGTGGGTGTGTCGCAACACCACCCTAGCCGCCCGAACCGATGACCACCCCAGGCCCGGCGCCGCGGGTGGGATCGGCCCTGCCGGATCGGCTACGCCGACCCTCAGGCCCGATCCCACCCGCAACACTCACCGAATTTCCACCACATCCGCGGACGCTAACGCCGCTGCGGCCTGATCCGGTTCAAGACGAATGCCCCGACCTCCCCGGGACCATCCGGATCGCTCTCGCCCGCGCCGGGTGGAGATGTCCCCGCGCGCCGCCGGGCCTGTCCCTCCGCATGGCGCGGGATCGCGAGGATCCTCCGCGGGTGGCGCCGCCGTGTCGTATGGCTGGCGCGGCCGAGAGCATGGCGGCGGCCGCATTATCGCCGACGGGGCTGATGGTCCCGGGGGCGATGCAGCGGGCGCGCTGTGCAGCGGATTCGGCCAACCGCCCGAGAGGATCGGCGCGGGCGAGGCGCGCCACGGCGCCCGCGTTGGCAGCGAGGCCGACCACGGCGGCGCGGCGTGATCGCGCCGCGGAGGCGCTCGACCGCCTTCGTCGCATCCAGCTTCGTCCGGCCCACGGCGGGGAGGCGGATGCAGCAGCTCCTCCTGCCCCCCCCCCCTCAGCCTGCGAAGCTTCGTCGCCCTGAGCCGGAGCCGGTCGGCCGCCCGGCGCCGCCGTGAGCGCGTCGCCGCAGCCTCCTCACGGGGACGGTCGGCGGGCCGATCCGGGCCGGGAAGAGGCGCCGCTGCGCCTCGCCCGCGTGGGCCCGGGCCTTGCGGGCGAACCCGGCGCGACAAGCCTGCCAGGCCGCGCGCCGTACCGTCACTGTCGCCTTGGTCACGCGGGCCGGGGGGGAGCGCTGCTCGGACAGGCCATGGACGCCCGCGCCGCCCATCCGGCGCCGGCGAAGCTGCGGCGCCCGAGCCGGGGCGGGCGTTCGACCGCGCGGGCCGCTCCGCGCCCCCCGGTCAGCCCCGCCCGCTCAGCGCTCCACGCACATGGCGACACCCATGCCGCCGCCGATGCACAGCGTGGCGAGGCCCTTCTTCGCCCCGCGGCGCTGCATCTCGAACAGCAGCGTGGTCAGCACCCGCGCGCCCGAGGCGCCGATGGGATGGCCGAGCGCGATGGCGCCGCCATTCACGTTCACCTTGCTCACGTCCCAGCCCAGATCCTTGTTCACGGCGCAGGCCTGGGCCGCGAAGGCCTCGTTCGCCTCGATGAGGTCGAGATCCTCGATCCGCCAGCCCGCCTTGGCCAGCGCCTTGCGCGAGGCCGGGATGGGGCCGGTGCCCATGATCGCGGGGTCCACCCCCGCCGTCGCCCAGGAGACGATGCGCGCCATGGGCGCAAGGCCGCGACGCGCCGCCTCCGCGCCCGACATCACCACCAGCGCCGCCGCGCCGTCGTTGATGCCGGAGGCGTTGCCGGCCGTCACCGTGCCGTCCTTGGCGAAGGCGGGGCGCAGCTTGGCCAGAACCTCCACCGTGGTATCGGGCTTGGGATACTCGTCCTCGGCCACCACCACCTCGCCCTTGCGGGTCTTGACCGTGACGGGCGCGATCTCGTCGCGGAAGCGGCCGGCCTTCATCGCCTCGCCCGCCTTGCGCTGGCTGGCGGCGGCGAACTCGTCCTGCTCCTGGCGGGTGAGCTGGTATTTCTGCGCCACGTTCTCGGCCGTGTTGCCCATGTGATAGCCGTGGAAGGCGTCCCACAGCCCGTCCTTCAGCATGGTGTCCACCAGCTCGAGCGCGCCCATCTTGGTGCCGGCGCGCAGGTTCGCGCAGTGCGGCGCCTGGGTCATGCTCTCCTGCCCGCCGGCCACCACGATGGTCGCGTCGCCGGTGGCGATCTGCTGCGCGGCCAGCGCCACCGCGCGCAGCCCCGAGCCGCAGAGCTGATTGATGCCGAAGGCGGTGCGCTCGACCGGGATGCCGGCGTTCACCGCGGCCTGGCGGGCCGGGTTCTGCCCCGCCCCCGCGGTGAGGATCTGGCCCATGATCACCTCGTCCACCTCCGCGGGCGCCACGCCGGCGCGGGCCAGCGCGGCCTCGATGGCCACCTTGCCCAGATCGTGTGCGGCGAGGCTCGCGAAGGCCCCGTTGAAGGCGCCCACGGGGGTGCGCGCGGCCGAGGCGATGACGATGTCCTGCATGGGGTCTGGCCCTCCTCCTGTCGCCGCGGACTCTGCGCCGGAACGCTGCGCCGCGGCAAGCGGCGGGCGGGCGAGGGCTCAGCCGCGGCGGGGCGGCTCCCGGCTCAGCCCCTTGAGCGCCAGGGCGCGCTCGTACTCCGCCCAGCGTTCGGCCTGCTCCTCGCCCAGCCGGCGCAGATAGTCCCAGGAGTAGATGCCGGAATCGTGCAGGTCGTCGAAGACGATGCGCACGGCGTAGTGGCCCACCGGCTCGATGCGAATGATGCCGACATGGCGGCGGCCCGCCACCAGGGTCTTCTGCCCCGGCCCGTGCCCCTGCACCTCGGCCGAGGGGCTCTCGACGCGCAGATATTCCGCAGGCAGCGAGAAGCGCGCGCCATCGGCGAAGGCCACCTCCAGCAGCTTCTCGGCCGAGCGGTAGCGCAGCTCGGTGACGGGCGCGGTCATCCCTCCAGCTTGCGCGCCTGGTCCGGCAGCATGATCGGGATGCCGTCGCGCACCGGATAGGCGAGGCCCGCGGCCTCGCTGATCAGCTCGCCCCGCTCGCGGTCATAGCGCAGCGGCTTCTTCGTGACCGGGCAGACCAGGATCTCCAGGAGCTGCGGGTCCACGGCGCCGCCCGTGGGACCGCCGGCGGGAGGGGGCGTTTCGCTCATGCCGCGCTTCTAGCTCGGGCGGGCATCGGGCGGAAGCTCGCCCCCGCCATGGGCGGCCATCCGCAGCAGGGCGATCAGGGTCTCCGCCCGCTCGCGCAGGCCCGGCGCCTCCAGCAGCGCCTGCTTCTCCGGCACCGCGAAGGGGCAGACCATGGCCAGGGTGGTGACCAGCGCCGGCCCCGACATGCTCTCGATGGCGGACCAGTTGGCCTCGATGCCCTTGGCCGCGAAATAGGGCCGCAGCGCCGCCAGTATGGCCTCGCAGGGCGCGACCTCGGGCGGCGGCTCGAGGTCCGCGAGGTAGCGGGAATAATCCGCCCGCACGCGGCGGTAGCCGCGGCGCATCTCGAGCTCCTCGGCCACGCGGAAGCGGATCACGCCGGTCAGCGTGATCAGCAGCCGCCCGTCCTCGGTTTCCGAGAAGGAGGAGATGCGGCCGAGGCAGCCCACCCCGTAGATGGTGCTGCCGCGCTCGGTGCGCGGCTTGGAGGGATCGCCCTGGATCATCCCGAACAGCCGGCCCTGGGCCAGGCTGTCCAGCGTCATCGCCAGGTAGCGCGGCTCGAAGATGTTGAGCGGCAGCCTTCCGCCCGGCAGCAGCAGCGCGCCCGAGAGGGGGAAGATCGCGATCTCCTCGGGAAGCTGCTCCGGCGCGGGCTGGAAGGGGTCCATGCCCGGCGTCAGCGGAACAGGATGGCCGAAAGGCCGCGGCGCGCCTTCATCGTCGCCGGGTCGTCGAAGCCCCAGGCCTCGAAGAACTTGAGGAGCTGCTTGCGCGCCGCCTCCTCGTTCCAGGCGCGGTCGCGCCGGATGGCCTCGAGGAGCTGCTCGGCCGCCTCCTGGCGCTTGTCCATGGCGTTCAACGCCACCGCCAGCTCGATGCGCGCCGCGTGGTCGTTCGGGTCGGCGGCGAGGCGGCGCTCGAGCTGGCCGAGCTGCCCGGCCGCGGCGCGGCCCTGCTCCGCCAGATCGATGGCCGCGCGCACCGAGGCGATCTCGGGGTGGGCCTTCAGCTTGTCCGAGAGGCTGTCCAGCATGTTGCGCGCCTGCTCCTCCTCGTCGAGGGCGAGCAGGCAGCGCGCGAGGCCGGCCAGCGCCTCGGCGTTCTCCGGCTCCTGCTGGGCGAGGGCGGCGTAGATCTCGAGCGCGCCCTGGTGGTCGCCCCGCTCGGCCAGGGCCTTGGCCTCGGCCAGCAGCTCGGCCGAGGGCATCTGGCGGCCCGACATCTTGAGCAGGTTCTCGACGAACTTCTTCACCTCGCCCTCGGGCAGCGCGCCCTGGAAGAGATCGGCGATCTGCCCCTGCACGAAGGCCGCGACGGTCGGCACCGACTGGATGGGCAGGCCGAGCTGCGCGAGCTGCTGCACCAGGGCGCGGTTCTTGTCGATGTCGATCTTCACCAGCCGCACCCGCCCGCCGGCGGCGCGCACCACCTTCTCGAGAACGGGCGTGAGCTGCTTGCAGGGGCCGCACCATGTCGCCCAGAAATCCACGAGGACCGGCACCTCGCGCGAGGCGTGGACCACGTCCTGCATGAAGGTCTTCTGGTCCCCGTCCATCACGGGGTCGGGCTGGCCGCTGGGCTTGTTGGGGTCGAAGATGACTTCCATGGGGGAGGTCCTGGCGCTTTCGGTAGATGTTGCGCGGAAGGGATAAGGCAAGTGGCTGGGCTTGTCGCGGGGCGTTGCCGCGACCCGCCGCGCGCCTCTAGCATCGCGCCCATGGACAGGCCCCCGCCCGCGCTGCACGACCTCGGCGGAAACCCGCGCTTCCGCTGCACCCCTGTCGAGCCGGAGGAGGACGGCCCGCCCGACGCCTTCGGCAAGCGGGTGGACGCGCTGCGCGCCGTGCTGCGCGAGAAGGGGCTGTTCACCACCGACGAGATGCGCCTGCACATCGAGGAGCTGCCGGAGGAGGAGTATTTCTCCCTCACCTACTACGAGAAATGGCTGCGCTCGATCGCCGCCGCCATGCTCCAGAAGGGCCATGTGGACTGGGAGGACCTGGCATGACCGGCGCGCCGGCCGCCGCCCCGCCGCGCTTCGCCCCCGGGCAGCGGGTGCGCGTCCGCGCGGCCTATCCCGAGCGCATCGCCCGGCTGCACCTGCGCACGCCGCACTACCTGCGCGGCCGCCCCGGCACGGTGCAGCGCGTGCTGGGCAGCTTCCCCAACCCCGAGGCCATCGCCTTCCAGCGCCCGGCCGAGCCGCGCGTGCTCTACCATGTGCTGTTCGACCAGCCGCCCCTCTGGGGCGAGGGCGCGCCGGGCGACACGCTGCTGGTCGAGGTCTTCGAACACTGGCTGGAGGAGGCCTGAGCATGGCGACCAAGGCCCCGCGCCCGGAGAGCGTGGCGCTGCTCGAGAAGCTCGTCGCCGCGCTCGCCCGGCGCGGCCTCGTGACGGAGGCGGAGATCGCCGAGCGCCAGGCCGCGACGGAGCGCGCGAGCCCCGAGACCGGCGCACGCATGGTCGCCCGCGCGTGGCTGGATCCCGACTATCGCGCGCTGCTGCTGCGCGACGGGACGGCGGCGGCCGAGGCGATGGGCGTGGCGATGGCCGGGCAGCCGCCGCTCGGCGTGCTGGAGGACACGCCGCGGCTGCACCACCTCGTCGTCTGCACCCTCTGCTCCTGCTACCCGCGCGCGGTGCTGGGCTATCCGCCCCACTGGTACAAATCGGCCGCCTATCGCGCCCGGGCCGTGCGCGAGCCGCGCGCGGTGCTCGCCGAATGGGGCACGGTGCTGCCGGAGGGCATGGAGCTGCGCGTGGTGGACAGCACGGCCGATTACCGCTGGATGGTGCTGCCGCTGCGCCCCGCCGGCACCGAGGGCTGGAGCGAGGCCGAGCTTGCCGCCCTCCTGCACCGGGACCACCTGGTGGGCGTGCGCCTGCCCAGCGCCGCCGGCCGCCCCGCCCGCGCCGCGTGAGCGGCGCCGACGGGCTGCCGCAGCCGCGGCGGCGCCGGGCGGCCCTGTGCATCCTGGGCGCCCTCGCGGCCAGCGTGCTCGACGCCTCCATGCTCAACGTCGCGCTGCCCACCCTGGCGCGCGAGTTCGGCGTGAGCGCGGCCGAGGCGGTCTGGGCGGTGAACGCCTATCAGATCGCGGTGGTGGGCACGCTGATCCCCTTCGCGGCGCTGGGCGAGATCATGGGCTTCCGGCGCGTCTGGGCGGGCGGCCTCGCGCTGTTCTGCGCGGCCGCGCTGCTGGCGGCCCTGGCGCCGGGCTTCGAGGCGCTGCTGGCCGCGCGGGTGCTGCAGGGGCTGGGCAGCTCGGCGGTGATGAGCCTGCTGGCCGGGTTGGTGCGGCACAGCTACCCGGCCAAGGATCTCGGCCGCGCCATCGGCAACACGGCGCTGACGGTGGCGGTGTGCTCGGCCATCGGGCCCTCGCTCGGCGCGGCGGTGCTGGCGGTGGCGAGCTGGCCCTTCCTGTTCCTGCTGCACCTGCCGCTGGGGCTCGCCGCCCTCGCCTTCGGGCTGCGCGCCCTGCCCGAGCCGCAGCCGCAGCCGCGCGCCTTCGACCTCGGCGCGGCGGCGCTGAACATGGCGGGGTTCGGGCTGCTCTTCCTCGGCCTCGACATCCTGCTGCACCACCCGCTGCCCGGGCTGCTGGCGCTGGCGGCGGGGATCGGCTGCGCGGGCCTGCTGATCCGGCGCGAGATGGGACGCAGCGCGCCGCTGCTGCCGCTCGACCTGCTGGCGATCCGCACCGTGCGGCTGGCCATCGCGGCCTCGGTGTGCATGTTCGGCGCGCACATGCTCTGCGTCATCCCGCTGCCCTTCCACCTGAGCGCCGCGGGGTATTCGGCCTTCGAGATCGGGCTGATCATCACGCCCTATCCGCTCGCGGTGGGGCTGCTCGCGCCCATCGCCGGGCGGCTGAGCGACCGGGCGCCGAGCGCGCTGCCCTGCGCGCTGGGCGGCGCGGTGCTGGCGGGCGCGCTGCTGGCGCTCTGGCTGCTGCCGCCGGCGCGGGTGGAGTGGCTCTGCGCCGCGCTGCTGCTGGCGGGCATCGGCTTCGGCTTCTTCCAGGCGCCGAACAACCGCACCATCCTGGGCGGCACGCCGCGCGCGCGGGCGGGCAGCGCGGGCGGGATGCAGGCGACGGCGCGGGTGCTGGGGCAGAGCCTGGGCGCGACCGTCGCCGCGCTGTGCTTCACCCTGGCCGGGCCTGCTGCCGCCTTCCTCTGCGGCGCGGGGCTCGCGCTCGCCGCCGGCGCGCTCAGCCTCGCGCGGCGCTGAGGGCCCGGCGTCACGCCCCGGCCGCGCCGCCCTCGGCCGGGACGAACAGGCCCGCCGGCAGGGCGGGGGCCGCCACGCGCCGCACCGCGATGCCATAGGCCTCGCCCACCGCCGCCTCGGTGAGCGCCTCGGCGGGCGGACCCTCGGCGAGACGACGCCCGGCGTGCAGCAGCAGAACCTGGTCGCAGTAGCGCGCGGCGAGGGCGAGGTCGTGCAGCACGACCAGCACGAGCCCGCCCGCCCGCGCCCACCGCGCCGCCGCGCGCAGCACCGCGTGCTGCTGCGCGAGGTCGAGCGCGGCGGTGGGCTCGTCCAGGAACAGCGCCGTCTCCTCCGGCGGCGGGCCATGGAGCTGCGCCAGCACGCGCGCGAGCTGCACGCGCTGCTGCTCCCCGCCCGAGAGGCTGGCGAAGAGGCGATGGGCGAGATGCGCCACATCCGCCTCCCGCATGGCGGCGGCCAGGGCGGCGCGGTCCTCGGCGCGGCTCGCGCGGCCGGCGTGGGGCAGCCGGCCCAGCGCCACCACCTCCGCCACGCGCAGCGGGAAGCCGAGCCCGCCGGATTGCGGCAGCACCGCGCGCCGCCGCGCCAGCGCCTCGGGCGGCCAGTCGAGCACGGGCAGCCCGTCGAGGAAGGCGCGCCCGGCATCGGGCCGCAGCTCGCCGGCCAGCACGCGCAGCAGCGTGGATTTCCCCGCGCCGTTCGCGCCGAGGATACCCGTCACCCGCCCGGGCAGGACGCAGAGATCGGGCAGGTCGAGGATGCAGCGCCCGCCCCGCGTCACGCGCAGCCCGCCGGCCAGGATCATCGCCCGTCCACCGCGAGGCGCTGGCGCAGCAGCAGCGCGAGGAAGAAGGGCCCGCCGAGCAGCGCCGTCAGCAGCCCGATGGGCAGCTCGGCCGGGGCCGCCAGGACGCGCGCTGCGGCATCGGCCAGCGGCAGCAGCGCCGCGCCGAGCAGCGCCGAGGCCGGCAGCACCCAGCGATGGTCCGCGCCGCGCAGCAGCCGCGCGAGATGCGGCGCGACGATCCCCACGAAGCCGATCATCCCCGCCGCCGCCACCGCCGCACCCACCGCGAGCGCCACCAGCAGCACCGAGACGGTCTTCAGCCGCTCGATCGGCAGCCCGAGCGTGGCGGCCTCGCGCTCGCCCAGGATCAGCGCGTTGAGTCCGCGGGTGAGGAAGGGCGCGGCGAGCAGAAGCGGCAGGGCGCAGGCCAGCGTCACCGCCAGCACGGCGGGCGTGGCCCCCGCGCAGGAGCCCATGGTCCAGAACAGGATGTCGCGCAACTGCAGATCGTTGGCCGCGAACACCAGCGCGGAGGTGGCCGCGCCCGCCAGCGCGTTGAGCGCGATGCCCGCGAGCAGCATGGAGGCGATCAGCACCCGCCCCTCGTGGCGCGCGATGCGCATCACCAGCAGCGTGACCAGCAGCGCCCCGGCGAAGGCGGCGAGCGGCGTGGCATAGGGGCGCAGCGGCTCGGCCAGCAGCGGCAGGCCGAGCACGATCATTCCCACCGCCCCCAGCGCCGCCCCGGCCGAGACCCCGAGCAGCCCCGGATCGGCCAGCGGGTTGCGGAACAGCCCCTGCATCACCGCGCCCGAGAGCCCGAGCACCCCGCCGGCCAGGGCGGCGAGCAGGCTGCGCGGCACGCGCAGCGTCCAGAGGATGGCCTGCTCGGCCGGGTCGGCCGGGGCGAGGAGCCCTGCGGGCGCGAGCAGGGCGCGCAGCACGGTCGCGGGCGGCAGGCGGATCGCGCCGCTGCCGAGGGCCAGCAGGAGGGCCGCGCCGAGGCCCGCGGCGAGCAGCGCCAGCGCCGCGCCATGGCCCGGACGCAGCGCGCGCGGTGCGGCGAGCGGCAGCGCCCGGCTCACGCCGCCTCGCGCAGCCAGGGCCGCTCGGGCAGGCGCGCCATCGCCGCCTCGCCGTGCAGCGCGGCCGCGAGGTCGCGCGCCGCGTGCGCCGCGCGCGGCCCGAAGCCGAGGAGGTAGAGCATGTCGAAGGCGGCGAAGCGCCCCTGCCGGGCGGCGGGCAGCAGGGCGAGGGCGGGCTGGGCGAGGAAGCGCTCGCGCCCGCCGCGCGCCTCCACGCTGTGCAGAGGGGCCACCAGCCAGTCGGGCGCGGCGGCAAGCGCCGCCTCGGCGCTGAGGGGCCGGTAGCCCTCATAGCCCTCCACCGCGCTGCGCGCCCCGGCCAGCTGGAGCATGGCCGCCGCCGCCGTGCCGCGCCCCGAGGCCATGGGCGCGCCGCCCCCCGCCGCCAGCAGGAACAGCGCACGCGGGGGAGGGGCTGCGCGCGGCAGGGCGGCTTCGAGCGCCGCGAAATCCTCCGCCAGGGCCGCGGCGAGGGCGCGGCCCGGCCCCTCGCGGTCCAGCGCGCCGGCCACGAGGTGGATCGCCCTCTCCAGCTCCTCGGGCGACTGCACCCGGCCGGCCTGCACCACGCGCACCCCGGCGGCGCGGAGCTGCGCGATGGCGCCGGGCGGCCCGGCCTCCTGCGCCAGCAGCAGCAGATCGGGCCGCAGCGAGAGCACGCCCTCGGCCGAGATCTGCCGGAGGTAGCCGATCTGCGGCAGCCGCGTCAGCGCGGCGGGGAAGAGGCTGGTGCTGTCCACGCCCACCAGCGCCTCGCGCGCACCCAGCGCCACCACGATCTCCGCGAGGCCGCCGCCGGCCACGACGATGCGCGGCGGGGCGGCGCGCGCGCGGCGCGGCGCGGCGAGCAGCGGCGCGGCGAGGAGGAGCCCGCGCCTGGGCGTCATCGCGCCTGCTCCTCGGCCAGCGCCCGCCAGGCGGGATCCTCCGGCTCGCCCGGCTTGCGCCTGCCGAACAGCATCACGACGAGTTCCCCTTCCGCGTCGAAGGCCTCGAGCGAGGTGACCACGCCATCGTCGGTCGGCTTGCGCACGCGCCAGATCTCGGCGAGGCCCGGGCTGTGCAGGTGCAGGTTGAAGGCCGGGTCCATCACGTTGAACCAGGCGCCGCGCGGCAGCAGCCGCTCCACCCGGCCGGTGTGGATCTGGATGCAGCCCGGATTGCCCACGAAGACCATGATGGGCAGGCGCGTGGCCGCCGCGCCGTGCAGGGCGCGCTCGATGGCGCCGGGCGCGAGGCGTTCCGCGAACTCCCGGCCAGCGAGGCGGAAGGCCTGGCGGCGCTCGGCGCCGAAGCGGCGCAGCAGGGGGAAGAAGTCGTGCGTGTCGCGCAGCGACGCCCAGGCCGCGCGCAGCCCCGCGCCGTCGATCTCGCCGTCGGGGCGCGGGGCGGCGGGGGCGGGGCGGGGCGTGAGGCGCAGCGGCGCGGCCGGCGCGGCCAGCGCCTGCGCGATGCCCTCCAGCGCGCCCGGCGGCGTGGCCTCGGTGGCGAAGACCTTGTGCATCGCCGTGCCGGCGGAGTCGAAGATCTGCAGGCTGCCGCGCGGGCTGCCGGGCTGGCCCGCGGGCACGTAGAAGCCATGCGCCCAGCGCGCGAGGAAGAGGCGCAGGTCTATGTCCTCGCCGAGCACGAGGCCCATCTGCCCGTTCACCGAGACCTCGCGGTAGCGGCCGTGGCGCTCGTGCACGCAATGCGCGTTGCGCGTCAGCGCCATCACCTCGCCGGCCCCGGTCAGCGCCCGCAGCAGCGCCTCCCAGTCGGGGCGCAGCGGAACGACGCCGGGCAGGGTGGCGACGAGCGCGGCCTCGCCGGTGGCCAGGCGCTGGGCGGCGTCGCGCACGCGCAGGCCGGGCTCCTCCTCGCGCAGCCGCGCCCAGCGCGCGGCGAGATCCTCGGAAGGGGGAAGCGTGTCGGGCATGGGTGCCTCCTTCAGAACTGCGCGGAGATGCGGAACTGCACGTTGCGGCCGACGTCGTAGAAGGCGCTGCGGGTCACGCCCGCGTCCCAGGAGGCGCGGCGGTAGCGCACGTCCGCGAGGTTCGCGACGCCGAGGTCGAAGCGGAAGGGCGCGAGCGGCCCCTCGGGCGGCTGCCAGGTGAGGAAGAGGTCCATCAGCGCATAGGGCGCGGTGCGCGGCGGAAGCTGGGCGGTCGAGAGGTCGCGCGGCTTGCGGTCCTGCTCGGCGACGAGCTGCAGGCGCCCGCCCAGCGTCAGCCCCTGCTCGAGGAAGCGCCGGCCGAGCGTGAGGGAGAGCTTGTGCGCGGGGATGAGCGAGAGGGGCTGGCCGTTGCTCAGGTTGTCGCCGCGCAGGAGGGAGGCGCCGGCGCGGGCGAACCACAGCCGGCTCTCGTACTGGCCCTCGATCTCGAAGCCGTCGATCCGCGCGCGGGTGACGTTGCGCTGCTCGGTGGTGGTGGCGGTGACGATGGTCTCGATGAAGTCCGAGACGTTGTTGCGGAACAGCGCGGCGCGCAGGCGCAGGCTGTCGCCGTCCTCGATCACGTCGCGGAAGCGAAGGTTCACGCCCATCTCGGCGTTGCGCGAGGTCTCGGGCCTGAGGTTCGGATTGGGGACGAAGACGTTGAAGATCGGCCGCGGCGTCACCGCCACCGGGAAATGGACGCCGAAGTTGTAGAGCTGGGTGAGGTTCGGCGCGCGATAGGCCTCGGCGTAGGAGAGATAGGGCTGCAGCCAGTCGGTGACGCGCCAGGCCAGCGAGACGCGCGGCGAGAGGCGGTCGTTGGACTGGCTGCGCTGCCCCGGCGAGGCGGACTCGTAGCTGTCGTAGCGCAGCCCGGCGGTCAGGGTGGCGGGGCCGATGCTCAGCTCCTCCTGCGCGAAGAAGCCGATCACGTCCTGCCGTGCATCGGGATACTGCCCGCGCTGGGCGCCGTTGCGCCGGCCCTCCTGCTCGTCGCGGTGGCCGTCGAAGCCGATGGTGAGCGCGTGCCGGTCCCAGCCCAGCAGTGAGAAGCGCGCCGTGTTCTGCAGCGACAGGCCCATGGTCTCGAGCGTCGTGCCGTCGAGGCGCCCGTCATTGGGCAGGATGCGCCGCTCGGTGATGGAGATGTCGTTGCGGTAGAGGCTGGCGCGCAGATCCACGAGGCGCGTCTCGGGCGGCGCCCAGGCGACGTTCAGCGCGTATTGCGTGCCGCGCAGGCTGCGGTCGGCGATGTTCGTCGTGTCGAAGGTGTTGGCGGCGACGGGAATGATCTGCTGCTCGTCGCGGTGGATGACGCCGGCCGAAATCCGCATCCCCGGCAGCGGGTTCCAGCCGAGCCGCGCCATGACGGTGTTGGTGGTGGGGTCGGTGTAGGGGATGGTGCGGCCCGCGCCGTCGGTCAGGTTGTTCCCGGCGTTGCGCGCATAGGCGACGATGCCGTCGAAGCCGCCGGCCTGGAAGGCGCCGCCTGCGCTGGAGCGCCAGCGCCCGCCATTCGTGTCGTAGCCCTGGGAGAGGAAGAAGCCCGTGGCGCGGCCGGGGCGGATCAGGTCCTCCGCCTCCAGGGTGCGCAGCGCGATCACCCCGCCCAGCGCGCCCGAGCCGTAGAGCATGGAGGCGGGGCCGCGCAGCACGTCCACCTGGCGGAGCAGCTCGGGCTCGAAGAAGAAGCGGCCGCGATGGCCGGCGTTGAAGTTCTGCCGCACGCCGTCGAGCTGGATCAGCACGCGGTCATCGCCCAGGCCGCGGATTTGCGGCTGCTGCACGCTGGCGCGCGGCAGCCCGTCGGCCTCCACGCCGGGGATGTCGTGCAGGATGTCGTTCAGGTTGCCGGGCTGGCGGCGGCGCAGCTCCTCGCGCGGCACCACCGTCACGGGCGCGGCCACATCGCCCGCCACCTGCGGCGTGCGGGTGGCGGTGGTGGTGACGGCGTCCAGCGGCGTCAGCGCGGCGGCGGGGGGCGATTCCTGCGCCATGGCGGGCAGCGCCGCGAGCATGGTGGTGGCGAGCAGCCACGGGCGGGCGAATCCAGACACGCTCTTCCTCTCTCTCCCGGCCCCGGCGGGCCGTCTCGGGGAAGCGCTGGCTGGCGGAGAGGCTGGCTCGCGCGATGGGCTACTTGGTGAGGATCAGCTTGCCGCCGCGGGTGCGGCGCAGCCGGTAGATCTCCTCGCCGTGGAGGATCTCGACCTCGCTCCGGTCCCCCAGCAGCTCCCCACTGGGGATGCGGCGGGGCGCGGCGGGCCCCGGCCGGCGGACCGGGGCGGCGCGGCGTGGCGCGGAGGGCGGGGCGGGGTCGGAGTCCTGTTCCACGGGGCCTGTGTAGCGCGAATGAGAATCGTTCGCAAGTAGGGGCTCAGCGCAGCCGGAACCGCACCGGGAGGACGAAGGCCGCCTCCGCGGCAGGCCAGGTCTCGGGCAGGGGAGGGGCGGGCGCGATGCGCGCCAGCAGCGCCAGCGCCTCCTGGTCGAGCGCCGCGACGCCGCTGGAGCGCAGGATCTGCGCGCCGCGGATGCTGCCGTCGCGCGCCACGCGGAAGGCGAGGATGGCGTCGCCCTCCTCGTCGCGCTCGCGCGCCGAGGGCGGGTAGCGCAGCGCCTGGCGCAACCGCGCGCCCAGGGCGGCGCGATAGGAGTCGGGCAGCAGCGCGGCCGAGAGGGGTTCGCCGGCGGGGGCGGCGGGGGCGGACTCCGCACCGGCCGCGACGGGCGTGGCGGCGGGGCGGGCGCCGGAGGCCGCGCTGGCGATGCGGGCGTCGGGCGGCCGGGCGGCGAGGCGGCGGGCCTCGCGCGGGGGCGCGGGCGGTGGCGGCGGCGGGGGCGGCGCGGCGGCCGCGACGGGTGCGGGCGCGACGGGAAGCGCATCGGGGACGGGTTCGGGGGCGGGCGGAGGTTCAGGCGGGGGCGGGGCGATGACCGCGGCCGGCGGCGGGGC
>JBKBSR010000029.1:0-15181 GCA_046291055.1 Roseococcus sp. | reverse complement strand
GGGCCGGCGCGTGGCGGAGATCGTCACCGCCGCCTTCGGCTGCCGCGTGCTGGCCTGCGACCCCTACCTCGACGCCGCCACCCTGGCCGCGCGCGGGGCGGAGAAGGTGACGCTCGCCGGGTTGCTCGCGAAGTCGGACGTGGTGAGCGTGCATTGCCCCCTCACGCCGGAGACTCGCGGCATGCTGGGTGCGGCGGAGTTCGCCGCGATGCGGCCGGGCGCGGTCTTCGTCACCACCGCGCGCGGTTCCATCCACGATGAGGCGGCGCTGCTCGCGGCGCTGGAGAGCGGCCATCTCTGGGGCGCGGGCGTGGACGTGTGGGACCATGAGCCCCCGCCCGCCGACCACCCGCTGCTGCACCACCCGAAGGTGATCGCCACCCAGCACACGGCGGGCGTGACCGAGGAGAGCCGGGCCAACATCACGCGCATCGCCGCGCTTGCGTTCTCCGACCTTGCGGCCGGGCGGATGCCGCCGCGCCTCGTGAACCCGGAGGTGAAGCCGCGCTTCGCGGCGCGGGTGGCGGCGGCGCTGGGGCGCGCGCTGGTGGAGGCATAGGCCCCGCCATGGCCGGGACGGAGGTGGCGCGCCCTGCAGGAGTCGAACCTGCGACCTGAAGCTTAGAAGGCTCCTGCTCTGTCCAGCTGAGCTAAGGGCGCCCGCGCCGTCCGGGCAGTCAGTGCGTCCAGTTCTCTGCCCGGCCGTAGCGGAAGTTCTCCGCATAGACCTTGGGCCGGATGGGCTTTTCCGGCCGCACCGGCTCCACCTCGTAGCGCAGCCCATGCGCCTCGGCATAGGCCACCGCCGCCTCGCGCGTGGGGAAGCGCAGACGAATCTGCCCCAGCGTGTCGGCCGAACCGGGCCAGCCGGTCAGCGGATCGAGGCGCAGCCGGGAGGAGGGGGCGTATTCCAGCACCCATTCGCGCGTGTTCGCGCGGCCGGACTGCATCGCGCTGCGCGGCGGACGATGGATGCGGGCGAGCGGGCGGGTCAGCGACATGGGGTTCCTTCGGCGCTCAGCGGCCCGCCACCAGCCGGCCGACGCCGGAGGCGGCGAGCAGCGCCTCCGACAGCGCCTCGGCGAGGCAGGCGTAGCCGCGGTCATTGTGGTGCAGCCCGTCGGGCGCCAGCACCTCGGCCGGCGCGAGGCCGCGCTCGAACCAGGCGCGCATCAGCCGCGCGCGGGAGAAGAGCGGCACGCGCTCCTCGCGCGAGAGCGCCTCCATGGCGGCGTCGTAACGCGCGGCGAGCGGGCTCGCCTCGAGGCGCGGGGCGCGCTGGTTGTCCATCAGCACCACCTCGGCGCCGATGGCGCGCAGCCGGCGCAGCCCCTCGCGCATCTGGGCGAGGAAGCGTTCGGGCTCCACGCCGCGCAGCACCTCGTTGCCGCTGGCCTGCCAGATCACGAGATCGGGCTCCAGCGCCAGCACCTCGCGCTCCAGCCGCGCCAGCATCTCGGCCGAGGTCTCGCCGGACTTGCCGGCATTGACCACGCGCAGCTCCACCCCGGGCAGGGCGGCGCGCAGCAGCCGCTCGAGCCGCGAGGGATAGGAGGAGTCGGCCGAGGAGGCGCCCGCGCCCTCGGTGGAGGAGGAGCCGAGCGCGACGATGGTCAGCGGCTCGCCGGCCTCGAGCTCGGCCTGCACGCCGAGCAGCGGCGGCAGGGCCTCCTGCGCGCGCGGGCAGTCCCCCGCCCAGGCCAGGGGGGCGGAGAGGCAGAAGAGAAGGGTCCACAGCGCCCGCATCGGCGTCATTATATGGGGGCATGAGCAGCAGCGCCACGCCCTCCCGCCCCGTGCGCGACACCCGCGCCGACATCTGCCGCGGCCTGGCGCTGTGGATGATCGTGATCAACCACACGCCCGGGAACTGGCTGGGCGACTGGACGCTGCGCAACTTCTCCTTCAGCGACGCCACCGAGGCCTTCGTGCTGCTGGCCGGCTACGCGGCGGCCTTCGCCTATGCCGGCCAGGCCGACCGGGTCGGTTTCCTGCCGGCCGCCGCCGCGCTGGTGCGGCGGGTGGCCAAGCTGTACGTGGCGCACATCTTCCTGCTGGTCGTCTTCACCGCCCAGGTGGGGTATTCGGCCGCCGCCCTGGACCGTTCGGCCTTCCTGGACGAGCTCGCCCTCGACCCCTTCGCCGAGGATCCCTACCGCGCGCTGCTGGAGGCGCTGCTGCTGCGCTTCCAGCCGCACTTCCTCGACATCCTGCCGCTCTACATCGTGCTGCTCTCGATGTTCATCCCCGCCCTGCTGCTGCGCAACCACCCCTGGTGGCTGATGGGCCTCTCCATCGCGCTCTGGCTCGGCGCGCGCGCGGGCGGGGTGACGCCGCTGACCTGGCAGGGCGAGGGCTGGTTCTTCAACCCGCTCGCCTGGCAGGTGCTGTTCCTGTGCGGCTTCCAGATGGGGCAGGCGGTGCGCGGCGCGCCCTCGGTCGGGCTGCCGCCGCGGCGGCTCTGGCTCACCGCCGCCGCGGCGCTGGTGCTGGGGCTCGGCCTGCTCGGCATGCTCGCCTCCCTGCACCTGCCCGCGCTGGGCGAGCGGCTGCCGGAATGGCTTGCCGAGCTCATCGCCGGGGTGGACAAGGCCTCGCTGCACCCCTGGCGGCTGCTCTCCATCCTCGCCATGGCCTATCTCATCGGCCATTACCTCCCGCGCGAGGGGCGGCTCGTCACCGGCTGGTGGGCGAAGCCGTTCCGCGACATGGGCCGGCACAGCCTGCCGGTGTTCTGCTTCGGCATCCTGCTCTCCTTCCTGGCCCGCGTGATGCTGGAGCTGGACGACCGCTGGGCCATGCAGGTGGTGGTGAACCTGGTCTGCCTCGCCGCGCTGATCGCGGTGGCCTGGATCGGCGAGTGGAACAAGGGCTTCGAGACGCCCAGGCCCGCTCCCGCCGCCGCCGCGGAGCCTCGCTTGCCGCGGGCCTTGCCCCATGCATAAATCGCGCGTCATGTCGCGGAAGGGTCTTGCCGTCTGGGCGCTCGCCGCCGGCCTTCTGGTCGGGGCCCCGGCCCGCGCGAGCGGCCCCGCCTGCGACCTGCCCGCCGATTTCGCCCAGGCGGCCCGCCCTCTGCCCGCCCTGGCGCGGGCGCTGGAGCGTGGTCCGGTGCTCATCCTGGCGCTCGGTTCGGGCTCCATCACCGGCCCCGGCTCCTCGGGGCCGGAGGCCGCCTGGCCCGGCCGGCTGCAGGCCCTGCTGAGCGAGCGCTACCCCGGCCGCTCCATCGAGGTGGCGGTGCGCGGCGGCCGCGGCGTGTCGGTGACGGACCACCTGGCCCTGCTGCGCGAAAGCCTCGCGAACGAGACGCCGGCGCTGATCCTCTGGCAGCTCGGCACCGTCGAGGCGGTGCGCGGCATGGACCCCGACGAGATGACCGAGGCGCTGCGCCGGGGGCTGGAGCGCATCCGCCGCCGCGGCGCCGACGTGATCGTGGTGGACCAGCAGTATTCGCGCTTCCTGCGCGCCAACTCCAACATCGAGCCCTATCGCGAGAAGCTGCGCCTCGCCGCCGCCGCCGCCGGCGCGGCGCTGTTTCCCCGCTACGACCTGATGCAGCACTGGGTGGAGACGGGGGCGGTGGACCTGGAACGCACCCCCCGGCCCGGGCGCGCCGCCGCGGTGGACAAGCTGAACGACTGCGTGGCCCGCGCGCTGGCGGAGCTGATCATCCGGGGCGTCGGCGAAGCGCGCTGATCACCGCGCGCGTCGCGGCCACCGTGCCGGCGTCGCCGCCGATGTCGGGGGTGCGCAGCCCCTCGGCGAAGGCGTGGTCCACCGCGCCGCGGATGTCGGCCGCCGCGTCGAGCAGCCGCTGCCCGCCCCCCTTCAGCGCCAGCCATTCCAGCATCATCGCGGCCGAGAGCATGCAGGCCGTGGGGTTGGCGACGCCCTGGCCGGCGATGTCGGGCGCCGTGCCGTGGCTCGGCTGGAACAGTCCGTGCGTGTCGCCGAGATCGGCCGAGGGCGCGAAGCCCATCCCCCCGATCAGCCCCGCGCCGAGGTCGGAGAGGATGTCGCCGAACATGTTCTCCATGGGCAGCACGTCGAACTCCCAGGGCCGCCGCACGAGGTCGAGCGCCATGGCGTCCACGTAATGCTGGTCATAGGCGATGTCCGGGTGCTGGGCGGCGATGGGGGCGAAGACCTCGCGCATCCAGGCGAAGGCGCGGAACACATTGGCCTTGTCCACCAGCGTCACGCGGCCCGGCCGGCCGCGCTGCCGCGCCCGGTGGGCCGCGAGGGAGAAGGCGGTGCGCGCCAGCCGCTCGGTGGTGCGGCGCGTCAGCCGCAGCGTCTCCTCCGCCCAGTCGGCGCTGACGATGCCCTGGTCCTTCGAGAAGAAGAGCCCCTCCGTGCTCTCGCGCAGGATCACGAGGTCAATGTCCCTGGCGCGCGGGTGGGCGAGCACGGCGGGCGTGCCCGGAATGGCGCGGATGGGCCGCACGCCCGCGTAGAGGTCGAGGCGCTGGCGCAGCGTGATCTGCGGCGCGATCTCGGTGCCGTCGGCGTGGCGAATGCCGGGCCAGCCCATCGCGCCCAGCAGGATGGCGTCCGCCCGGGCCGCACGCTCGAAGGCCTCGTCGCTGAGGTCGGTCCCCGTCTCCTTGTAGCAGAAGGCGCCGGCGCGGATGGCGGTGAAGGCGAGGCTGATCCCGTGCTTCTGCTCCACCGCCCGCAGCAGCTCGAGCGTGGCCTCCATCACCTCCGGGCCGATTCCATCCCCGGCGAGCACCGCGATGTCATGGCTGTTCGCCAGCATGTCCCGGCCCTCCCTTCCTCGTTGCGGCCACGCTAACCTGCCGCGCGGAGGGGCCGAAAGCCCCCCGTTCGGGAGGATGCGATGCCGTTACGACGCCGCGCGCTGCTGGGCGCGCCCGCCCTCATTCCGCTCGCCGCCGCGGCGCAGGGCGCCTGGCCGGAGCGTCCGGTCCGGATCGTGGTGCCCTTCCCGCCCGGCCAGGCGGCGGACATCGTGACGCGGCTGGTGGCGGACCAGCTCTCGGCGCGCTGGCCGCAGCGCGCGCTGGTGGAGAACCGCGGCGGGGGCGCGGGCGCGCCCGGGGTCGAGTCGGTCGCGCGGGCGCCGGCGGACGGCTACACGCTCGTCGCCGCCACCTCCGGCACCTTCGGCGTGAATCCCTCGGTGCTGCCCCGCCTGCCCTATGACGCGGAGCGGGACTTCGCGCCCATCAGCAACATCGCCATGGTGCCGCTGCTGCTGGTGGCGCACCCCTCCTTCCCGGCGCGGGATCCGGCGGCGTTGGCGGCGATGCTGCGCGCGCGGCCGGGCGAGGTGAACATCGCCAGCGCCGGCCCCGCCACCAGCCAGCACATGGCGATCGAGCTGCTGCAGCTCCGCACCGGGCTGCGCTTCAACATCGTGCACTATCGCGGCTCGGGGCCCGGCATCACCGACCTCGTGGCCGGCAATGTGCCGGTGATGATGGACAGCGTGGCGAGCGCCCTCGGCCATATCCGCGCGGGGCGCGCGGTGGCGCTGGCGGTGGCGAGCGCCCGGCGCATCCCCCAGCTTCCCGACACGCCGACCCTCGCGGAGACCCTTTCGCCCGGCTACGAGGCGGCGGGCTGGACGGGCCTCGCCGCGCCGGCCGGAACCCCCGCCCCCATCGTCGAGCGCATCTCGGCCGATGTGCGCGCCATCCTGGCCGAGCCCGCCATGGTCGAGCGGCTGCACGGCATGGCCACCATCCCCGACCCGGGCACGCCCGCGCAGTTCGCCGCCTTCATCCGCGCCGAGATCGCGAAATGGCGGGAGGTGGCGCAGGCGGCGCAGGTGCGGCTGGAAGGGTGAGACCGACGCCAAGCCAGATCATTGCATGAAAACAGAGGGTTAAACACTTCGTTCAGGATCGTGGCGGCACATCCGGGCGGCGCCCGCACGGGTGAAGAAGTCAGAAAGGCTGCCCAGACATGTCACGAAGGATCGGAAACGCCCGCGCCCCAAGGGAGTCGCTCAGCCGCACCCTCTCCGCCGCCCTGATCGGGCTGGTGGTGCTCGCCGGCCTCGCCGCCGCGCTGGCGGCGGAGTTCGTCCAGCGCCGCCTGGTGGAGGAGATGCTGCGGCGCGAGAGCGAGGCGCTGCGCCAGGCCGTGACCGAAGTCGTCGAGGGGCAGAGCGCGCGCGCCGCCGCCCTGGCCGCCGCGGTCGCCGCCGCCCCAGAGGTGGTGGAGGCCTTCGCCCGCGAGGACCGCGCCCGGCTGCTGGCGCTCACCGCGCCCATGCTGCAGGCGCTGCGGCGCGAGGGCGTGGCGGTGGACCAGTTCCAGTTCCATCATCCGCCCGCCACCTCCTTCCTGCGGGTGCACCAGCCGGCGCGCTTCGGCGACGACCTCTCCGGCTTCCGCAGCACGGTCGTGTCGGCGAACCGGGACCGGCGGCCGATTCGCGGGCTGGAGGGCGGCGTGGCCGGGCTCGGCTTCCGCGGGGTGCAGCCCGTCCTGCAGGAGGGGCGGCATCTGGGCACGGTCGAGTTCGGCCTCGCCCTCGGCCAGCCCTTCCTGCAGGCGCTGCGCGAGCGGCTGGGCGTGGAGGCGGCGCTGCACGCGCCGGGGGCGGATGGCGCGCTCGCCCGCCTGGCCGCGACGGAAGAGAGCCTCCCCCCCGCCCTGCGCGAGGATCTGGCCGCGGGGCGCGAGGGGCGCCTGACCGACTGGCGGGGCCGGCCGCATCTGCTGCTCGCCCTGCCGCTGCCCAACTATTCGGGCGCGCCGGCCGCGGTGCTGGTGCTGGCGAAGGACGCGGGCGAGATCGCGGCGCTGCGCCACAACGCGCGGCTCTGGCTCGCCGGGGCGCTGTTCGTTCTGATCGGGCTCGCGGCGCTGGTCGCGGCGCTGATCGCGCGGCGCATCGCGCGCCCCGTCGTGGCGCTGGCCGAGGCGACGGGCGCCATCGCCCGCGGCGCCTACGACCGCGCCGTGCCCGCGCGCGACCGGCGCGACGAGATCGGCGCCCTCGCCCGCGCGCTGGACGGTTTCCGCCTCGCGCTCGCCGAGAAGCAGGCGCAGGAGGCGCAGCTCGAGGCCGAGCGCGCGCGGGGCGCGAGCCGGCACAAGGCCATGATGGCGGCGATCGGGGAGTTCAGCGCCTCGGTGGGCGGGGTGCTGCGCCGGCTGAAGGAGGCCTCGCAGTCCATGCAGGGCTCGGCCCTCGGCATGCGGCAGGTGGCCGAGGCCGTGCAGGGCGACTCGGCCGGCACGCACCACGCCTCGGACGAGGCGACACAGGAGCTCGGCGCCGCCGCCGCCGCGACCGAGGAACTCGCCGTCGCGGCGCGCGAGGTGGGCCGCCAGGCGCAGGGCGCGGCCGAGGCGGTCCGCGGCGCCGTCCAGAAGGCCGAGGCGGTGGACCGCCTCGTGGCCGGCCTCGTCGAGAGCACCGGGCAGATCGGCTCGGTGGTCCGCATGATCGAGGGCATCGCGGAGCAGACCAACCTGCTCGCGCTCAACGCCACCATCGAGGCGGCGCGCGCCGGCGAGGCCGGCAAGGGCTTCGCCGTGGTGGCGCAGGAGGTGAAGCAGCTCGCCCAGCAGACCGGCCAGGGCACGGCCGAGATCGCCGCGCGCATCGGCGCGGTGCGGGAAGCCACCGAATCCGCCGTGGCCGCGCTGCGCGACATGGTGGGCGTGGTGCAGTCCCTCGACGCGGTCGCGGCCGGCATCACCGAGACGGTGGAGCAGCAGCGCATCGCCACGCAGGAGATCACCGGCGTCATCGCCCGCGTGGCCGAGCACATGCGGCGCGTCACCGAGCGCGCGGGCAGCCTCTCGCGCGAGGCGCGGCAGGCCGGCGGCGCGGCGGGCGAGGTCCAGGCGGCGGCGGAGGCGCTGGCCGAGGACGCCCAGGCGATCGACCGCGAGGTGGAGGAGTTCTTCGCCGCGCTGCGCCGCGACGGCGACGGGCGGCGCTTCGAGCGCCAGCCCGCCGCCCTGCCGGTGGAGATCCAGGGGCGCGAGGGGCCGCCGCTCATGCTCACGACGCGCGACTTCAGCGAGGCGGGGGTGGGGCTCGCCCTCTCCGGCCCCCTCCCCTTCCGCCCCGGCGATGCGCTGACGCTGCGCCTCGCGGGCGAGACGCTGACGGGCCGCCTGGCCCATGTCCAGGCGGATCGCGCCGGCGTGGCGCTCAACGCCGACGAGGCGAGCAGCGCGGCGATGCGGCGCGTGCTGGCGCAGGTGACGATGCGGGCGGCGGCCTGACAGCCCCGCCCCGCCACCGGGCGGCGCCCTCCGTCAGCGCCGCTCGATCAGCTCGATCTTGTAGCCGTCCGGATCCTCGATGAAGGCGATCAGCGTGGTGCCGAACTTCACCGGCCCCGGCTCGCGCGTGATCTTCACCCCCGCCGCGCGCAGCCGCTCGCACAGCCCGTAGATGTCGGGCACGCCGATGGCGAGGTGGCCGAAGGCCGTGCCCATCTCGTAGCCGGCCACGCCGTAGTTGTAGGTCAGCTCCAGCACGGTGTGCGTCGCCTCGTCGCCGTAGCCGAGGAAGGCGAGGGTGTATTTCCCCTCCGGCACGTCGCGCCGGCGCAGCTCCTTCATGCCGAGATGCGTCGTGTAGAAGGCGATGGAGCGATCGAGATCGCCCACGCGCAGCATGGTGTGCAGGTAGCGGAAGCTCTCGGTCATGTCGTCTCTCCTTGGGCGCCCCAGCGGCGCGCGACGATGAACAGTCCCAGCGCCTCGGCGCGGGCGAGGGTGGCCGCGCGCTCGGCGATGGCGGTGCCGCCGGCGGCGATGCACAGGCCGCGCAGCCCCGCCGCCGCCGCGCCCTCCACGGTGGTCGCGCCGATCACCGGCGGATCGAGCCGCATGTCCTGCCCGAGCTTGGGCAGCTTGACCAGCACACCGCCCGGCCCCTCGCGGCGATGCTCGCCGGCGCGGGCGAGCAGCGCGTCCGTCCCTTCGATGGCCTCCACGCCGAGCACCAGCCCCTGCTGCACCACCACCGCCTGGCCCACATCCACAGACGAGAGGGCGGCCAGCACCGCCATGCCGCGGGCGATGTCGGCCTCGGCCGTCTCGTCCGGGGCGGGGCCGGCGAGCAGCCCCTCCCCGGCCATCGCGTCGCCGAGCACCTCCTGGGGCGAGAGAAGCTGGAAACCCTCCTCGCGCAGCACCTCGGCGATGGCGCGCAGCAGCGCGTCGTCGCCGCCGAAGGCGGCGCGGCCGAGGCGCGCGATCTGCCGCGCCGTCCAGGCATCGGGCCAGAGCGCGGCGAAGGAGGGGCGCTTCGCCCGCCCGGCCAGCACCAGATGCGTCACCCCTTCCGCGCGCAGCCGCGCGAGGATGGCGCCCGCCGCCCCCACGCGCTCGACCATGCAGGGGTGGCCCTCGAACAGGGCGGGCTCGGCGAAGTCGCGCAGGCAGACCACGAAGGTCTCGCCGCCGCGGGCGCGCCAGGCATCGGCGAGCCGGCGCGGGAAGGGCCCGCCGCCGGCCAGCACGCCGAGCTTCACGCGCGCCTCGCGCCCCGACGCATCAGCCCTCCTCCTCCTCCCCGTTCGCCTCGGCGGCCATGCGGCCGGGGCGGATGAGCTCGCGCCGCCGGTCGGCGGAGCGGAGGAAGGCGATCACCTCCTCCACCAGCGCATCGCCGGCGAAGCGCTGGGCGGCCGCCTCCAGCCGCTCGGCGAAGGTGCCGGGGTCGCGGAACAGAAGGCGGAAGGCGGCGCGCAGCGCGTGCAGGTTCTCGCGCGAGAAGCCGCGGCGGCGCAGCCCGACCACGTTGAGGCCCACCAGACGCGCCGGCAGGCCGAAGACATTGGCGAAGGGCGGCACGTCGTTGGTCACGCCCGCCAGCCCGCCCACCATGGCGTGGCGGCCGATGCGCACCGTCTGGTGGATGGCGGCGCCGCCGCCGAGGAAGCATTGCTCGCCCAGCCGCACATGGCCGCCGAGCATGACGTTGTTGGCGAGGATCACGCGATCGCCCACCTGGCAGTCATGGCCGACATGGCTGCAGGCCATGAGCAGGCAGTCCGCGCCCACGCGCGTGACGCCATCGCCGCCCACGCTGCCGCGATGGACGGTCACATGCTCGCGAAGCTGCGTGCGCGGGCCGATCTCCACCCCCGTCGGCTCGCCCTTGTACTTGAGATCCTGCGGGGGCAGCCCCACCGAGGCAAAGGCCGAGAGCTTCGCCCCCGCGCCGATGCGCGCCCGCCCCTCGATGACGACATGGGAGAGGAGTTCCACCCCCTCCTCCAGCACCGCCTCGGGGCCGATGGTGCAGAAGGGGCCGATCACGCAGCCCGGGCCGATCACGGCGCCGGGGGCGATGACGCTGGAGGCGTGGATGAGGGCGGAGGGGGCGATGCTGTCCACGCCGCTCACCGGTCGCGGATCATGGCGGCGTAGGTGGCCTCGGCGACCACCGCGCCCTCCACCCTCGCCTCGGCGGTGAACTTCCACACATTCATGCGCCGCTGCGCCTTGCTGACGTGAATCCGCACCTGGTCGCCCGGCACCACGGGGCGGCGGAACTTCGCGCCCTCCACCGACATGAAATAGACGAGCTTGCCCTTGAAGGCCTCGCCGAGCGTGGCGACGACCAGCACGGCGGCCGTCTGCGCCATGGCCTCGATCAGCAGCACGCCGGGCATCACCGGCTCGGCCGGGAAATGGCCCTGGAAGAAGCTCTCGTTGATGGTGACGTTCTTGATCCCCACCGCCGAATGGTCGGGGCGGATGTCCACCACGCGGTCCACCAGCAGGAAGGGGTAGCGGTGCGGGATCGCCTCCATCACCTGCATGATGCCGTAGGCGCCGATCGTCTCGGGCGGCGTGCTGGCCTGGTCCATCTCGCTATTCGTCCCCCTTTCCCGGCGCGGCGCGCGACCGCTCGACCAGCCGCCGCAGGAGCGTGAAGCCGCGCATCGCGTCCTTCACCGGCAGGGCGGGGCTGCCCAGCATGTCCATGCCAGCGGGCACGTCCCGCATCACGCCCGCCTGCGCGCCGATGCGCGCGCGATCGCCCACCATGAGGTGCCCGGTCAAGCCCGCCTGGGCCGCGATGGTCACGAAATCCCCGAGCCGCGTGGAGCCGGAGACGCCGCTCTGCGCCACCAGCACGCAGCCTCGCCCCGTCCGGACGTTGTGGCCCACCTGCACGAGGTTGTCCAAGCGCGTGCCGGGGCCGAGCACCGTGTCGCCCTGGCTGCCGCGGTCCACGCAGGCGTTGGCGCCGATCTCCACCCGGTCGCCCAGCCGCACCAGGCCGAGTTGCGGCATGGTGACGAAGCTGCCGTCGGGGGCGGGGAGGAAGCCGAACCCCTCCTGCCCCACCCGCGCGCCCGGGTGCAGCACCACCCCCGCGCCGCAAATGGCGTGGCTGATCGAGGCATGGGCGTGGATCCGGCAGCCGGGGCCGAGCACCACCGCCTCGCCCACCACCGCATGCGGGCCGATCACGCAGCCGGGGCCGAGCCGCGCCCGCGCCCCCACCACGGCATAGGGGCCGATCTCGCAGCCCTCGCCGATCTCGGCATCCTCGCCGATCACGGCCGTGGGGTGGACGCCGGGCCGGGGCGCCGGCGGCGGGTGGAAGAGGGCCGCGGCGCGGGCGAAGGCGAGGCCCGGGGCGCGGGTGATCAGCGCGAGGCAGGCTTCCGGCACCCGCGCGCGCAGCCCGGGCGGGACCAGCACGGCCCCGGCCCGCGTGGCGGAGAGCGCCTCGGCATGCCGCGGCCCGTCGCAGAAGGAGAGCTGGTCCGGCCCTGCCTCGGCGAGCGCCGCCACGCCCTGGAACAGGCGCTCCCGCGGAGCGGCGGGATCGGTCTCGGCGCCGGTCGCGGCGAGCAGCGCCGCGAGGCTGTGCGGCCCCGCCTGGGGGAAGAAGCGCGGATCGGCCGCCATGCGCGCCCGGGCGCCCGGCCTCAGTTCCGGCGCGGCGGCTGCGCCGGGGCGGCGGCGCGGGGCGCGGCGGCGGCCGCGGGCGGAGTGCTGCCGTCCGACTCCGCGGGGATGTTCACCTGGCGCATGGTGCGGTTGAACTGCTGCGCCACCTCCTCGGTCAGGTCGAACTCCGGCGCGTTCATGATCACGAGCGGCCGCGGCAGGACGAGGTTGATGTTGCGCGCCTGCGCCACGCTGCGGACGATGTTGGCGAGCGACTCCTCGATCTGCACCAGCGCCTGCTGCGCCGCCTGCTCGATGGCCTGGCTCCGGTTGCGGAAGATGGTCTGGGAGGCGGTGATGCGGTCCTGCAGTTCTCGCTCGCGCTGGCGAATCTGGTCGGCGGTGAGCTGCGCGCGCTGGTTGGCGAGGTTCTGCTGCGCCTCGCGCCAGGCGTTCTGCTCGCGCTGCAGATCCTCGTTCAGCCGGGCGCGACGGCGCTCGATCTCCTCGCGGAGCTGGGTCACGGCGGTGGAGAGGCGCTGCACCTCCTGGATGTCCACCACGCCGATCACCGCGGCCGGAGGCTGCTGGCCGGCAGGGCGCTGCGCCTGCTGCTGAGGCGGCTGGGCGGGGCGCTGGCCCTGCTGGGGCTGCTGGGGCGGGCGCTGCGGCTGGCCCTGCGCCTGGGGCGGGCGCTGCTGCCCCGGCACGAACCACTCCTGGTTCTGCTGGGCCGCGGCAAGGCCGGGCAGGAGGCCCAGGAGGAGGGCAAGCGGAAGCCGAAGCGATGTCATGTCCTGTGTGCCTGTCCTTGCGATCGGGGGCGCGATCGGTGGCGTGCGGTCAGAAGCGGGTGCCGAAGCCGAAGCGCACCACCTGGGTCTCGTCGTAGCTCTGCTTCGCCACCGCGTGGGCGATGTCGATGTTGATCAGGCCGAAGGGGCTGCGCCAGGAGACGCCCACCCCCGCGCCGACGCGCGGCGTGGCCGTGTCGCCGATGCCGGTCCCCGCCACGGTGCGCGAGAGCGAGCCCACATCCACGAAGGCGCGGCCCAGCAGGCCGATCTCGTCCGGCAGGCCGGGCAGGGGGAAGCGCAGCTCGGTGCTCTGCGTCCACATCAGCCGGCCGCCCAGCGCGTCGCGCGTGGCGAGGTCGCGCGGGCCGGCGCCGCCGATGGCGAAGCCGCGCAGGTTCTCGCCGCCCAGGAAGAAGCGGTCCACGATGCGGTCGCGCCGGCCGCTGTCGAAGTTGGAGAGGTAGCCGAAGCTGCCCGAGATGGTCAGCACATAGTCCTGGTGGCCGAAGGCGCGCTCCAGCGGCAGGAACAGTGCGGCGTCGGCGCGGGTGCGCACATAGGCCACATCGCCGCCCAGCCCCGCGAGGTCTGTGCCCAGGCGCAGCACATAGCCGCGCCGCGCCTCGATGGGGTTGTCACGCGTGTCGTAGACCAGGGTCTGGCTGATCTGGCTGAGCAGCGTGGTGCCCGCCTGCTCGGTCACGAAGCGCGAGGTGCCGGGCTGGATGTTGTACACTTCGCGGTTGACGAGGCTGTAGGCCCAGGACTGGCGCAGCCGCTCGTTGAACTCGTAGCCCATGCGCACCGAGAAGCCCGCGCGCCGCTCGTTGAAGCCCGAGATCAGCAGCAGGTTGCGCTGCACGTAGAAGAGGTCCGCGCCGACGGCGAGGTTGCGGTCCAGGAAGGCCGGCTCGGTCACCGAGAGGTCCACCTGGCTGCGGCGCTGCGCGACCGTGGCGGCGATGCGCGCGTCGATGCCGGTGCCCGAGAGGTTCCTCTCGCGGATGCCGAAATCCGCGAGGAAGCCGGCGTCGGTGGAGTAGCCGCCGCCCAGGCTCACCTCGCCCGTGGCGCGCTCGCTCACGCGGGTGGTCAGCACCGTGCGGTCCGGGGCGGAGCCGGGCGCGTTGGTGATCTGAACGTCCGAGAAGAAGCCGAGGTTGCGGATGCGCTCGCGCGAGCGGCGGATCTGCGCGGCGTTGAAGGCATCCCCCTCGGCGAGGCGGAACTCGCGGCGGATCACCCGGTCCTGGGTGCGGGTGTTGCCCTCGATGTCGATGCGCTCGACGAAGACGCGCGGCGCCTCGTTGATGGCGAAGGTGATGTTGACCTTGCGGTTCTCCGTGTCGCGGACGATCTGCGGCTGCACGTCCACGAAGGGGAAGCCGCGCAGGTTCGCCGCGTCCGAGAGCGCCTGGGCGGTGCGCTCCACCGCGTCGCCGTCGTACCAGGAGCCCGGGGTGACCTCCAGGAAGCGGCGCAGCGTGGCGGTGTCGAGGTTCGGGAAGGCGGAGGTGATCTCCACCGTGCCGAAGCTGTAGCGCGGCCCTTCCTCGATCTGGAAGGTGATGAAGAAGCCCGAGCGGTCCGGTGCGAGCTCGGCCGTCGCGCCCTGGATCTGCACGTCGGGATAGCCGTTGCGCAGGTAGTAGCGGCGCAGCAGCTCGCGGTCGAAGGCCAGGCGGTCGGGGTCGAAGGTGTCGGAGCTGGAGAGGAAGCGGTAGAAGGCCTGCTCGCGCGTCGAGATCACGTCGCGCAGCCGCGAATCCGAGAAGGCCTGGTTGCCGACGAAGTTGATCCGCGCCACCAGCGCCGTGTCGCCCTCCACGATCTCGAAGACGAGGTCCACCCGGTTCTGGTCGAGCTCGATGATCTTCGGCTCCACCCGTGCGCCGAAGCGGCCGCGCCGGGCGTAGAGGTCGAGGATGCGCTGGCGGTCGAGCTGGACGAGCTGCGGCGTGAGCACCGAACGCGCGCGGAGCTGCACCTCGGCGGCCAGCACGTCGTCGGAGACGCGGCGGTTCCCCTCGAAGGCGACGCGGTTGATGATTGGCGCCTCCTGCACCTCGACGACCAGGCGCGTACCGTCGCGCGCGATGCGCACGTCGCGGAACAGGCCGGTGGCGAAGAGGGTGCGCAGGCTGCGGTCGGCCCGGTCGGAATCGTAGAGGTCGCCGGGCTGGAGCAGCATGTAGCTGCGGATCGTGTCCGCCTCGATGCGCTGGTTGCCGCGCACCACCACGGCGCTGATCGGCCCGCCCGCCTCGAGGCCGCGCGGGGCGGCGCGCTCGGCCGGCTGGGAGCCCGCCGAGGGCGGCAGCAGCGCCACGGCGCAGGCGCTGGCCAGCAGAAGAACGCGAAGCGTGGTGTTCAAGGCGCGGGCTTCCCTCGACGACGGCGCGGCGGCGGAACATAGACGGGCCGGGCCGCCGCCGCCACCCCGGCCCGCGCCCGCGACGGGCGGGGGCGGCGGAGGGGGCTCAGCCCAGCAGGCCGCTCACCCAGCGGCCGATACCACCCTG
>JBKBSR010000381.1:0-2677 GCA_046291055.1 Roseococcus sp. | reverse complement strand
GGCCGGACGGCGCGCCGCCGCGCTGCAGGGCGCCCTGGTCGAGCACCTGGCGCGGGAGCTGGAGGCGGCGGGCCAGGCCGCGGGCGTGCCCTATCTCAAGCTGCTGGGCGACGAGATGGTGGCCGCCGCGGGCCTGACGGCCGAGGAGGCGGGCCCGCCCGCCATCCGCCGCATGGCCGCCTTCGCGCTGGCGGCGCGGCGCTGCTGCCTCGCCCTGTTCGAGGAGGCGGAGGTCGAGCCCGCCTTCCGCATCGGCCTCGACCTCGGCGTGGCGATCGGCAGCCGGGTGGGGCCGGGCAGCGGCTTCCTCAACCTCTGGGGCGATGCGGTGCGCCTCGCCGGGCAGATGGCCGCAAGCGCGCCAGAGGCCGGGATCCAGGCGAGCGAGGCGGTCTATGCCGCGCTCGCCGGGCAGTATCTGTTCCGCCCGCGCGGCCGCTTCCACATGCCCCGGCGCGGCCCGATGAGCAGCTTCATCCTGGCGGCGGAGCTGTGATGCTGGCGGCGATCGGGCGGCCCTTCCGGTCGGGGTTCCTCACGCTGCTGCAGAACCTCGCCCTCTCGGCGCGGGTGCTGGCGCTCAGCCTCCTGCCCTCGAGCTGGCGGGGCCCGGCGCGGCGCGAGCTGTTCCGGCTGCTGCGCCAGTCGCTGCTGGGCGGGCTCGGCGCCACGCTGTTCCTCGGCATGCTGATCGGCGCGGGGCTGGTGTTCCAGGGCATCGCGCTCGCCGGCGCGGCGGACCAGCGCGAGCTGCTCGCCTCGGTGCTGGTGCGCGTGCTGGTGCGCGAACTCGCCCCCGCGCTGGTGGGCTTCGTGATCCTCGGCCGCTCGGGGCTGCTCGCGCTCGCGGAGCTGAACGCGCTGCGCCGCAGCGGGGCGGCGCGGCTGCTGGCGCTGCAGGGGGTGGACATCTTCTCGCTCTACGCCCTGCCCGCGGCAGCGGCCTTCGCGCTGGCCAGCCTCACGCTCGGGATCCTCTTCGTCGCGGTGGCGCTGCTGAGCGGCGGCGCGCTCGCCTTCCTGCTGAGCAGCACGGAGGTGGCCCTGCTCGACTCGCTGCGCGACGTGCTGCGCGCCATGCGCCCGGCCGACACGCTGCTCTTTCCGCTCAAGCTGCTGCTGATCGGCGGGCTGGTGGGGGTCAGCGCGGCCCACACCGCGCTCAGCGCCGGCGCCGAGCGCAGCACGGCGCAGCTCCTGCCCACCGCCTTCGTGCGCGGCGCGCTCGGCGTGCTGCTCGCCTCGGCGCTGCTCAGCCTCGCCGGATGAGCCGCGCGGCGGACCCCGTGCTGGAGCTGGAGGCCGCCCGCCCCCCCGGCGAGGGCGCTGCCTTCGACCTCGCCCTGTTTCCCGGAGAGCTGCTGCTCGTCCAGGCCAACGACCCCGCGCAGATCCGGGCCTTCACCGAGCTGTGCTGCGGGCTGCTGCGCCCCGCCGAGGGGGTGGTGCGCGTGCTGGGGCGCGACCTCGCCGCCCTCTCGCCCGAGGCGCTGCGCGCCCTGCGCGCGCGCATCGGCGTGGTGCCGCTGGAGGGCGGCTGGGCGCCGCATCTGAGCGTGGCGGAGAGCATCATCCTGCCCGCCCTCGCCCATCGCCTCGCGCCCGAGGCCGAGCTGCGCGAGCGCGCGGCCGAGCTGTGCCGGCGCTTCGGCCTGCCCGGCCTGCCGCTCGACCCGCCCGAGGCGCTGGGCGCGGCCGAGCTCGCGCGCGCCGCCTGCGCCCGCGCCTTCCTCGGCCGCCCGCTGCTGCTGCTGCTGGAAAGCCCGCTGCGCGGCGATGCGGTGCCCGATCTGCGCCAGCCGCTGCTGGAGGCGATCGCCGCGGCGCGCGAGGCGGGCTGCCTTTGGCTCACCACCAGCCTCTCCGTCTGGTCGGACCGGGCGATCCCCGCGCGGCGCCGCTACCGGCTGGGCGCCGCGGGGTTGACCCGCGTGCAGCGCCTCGCGGCATGAGCGCGCTGCGCGCCAGGCTGCGCCGCCTGGTGAGCGGCGACGAGTGGATCGGGCTGCTGGTCCTGCTCGCGCTCGGGCTCTTCCTCGGCGCGGTGCTGCAGGCGGGGGTGCTGCGCGAATGGGTGGCGCCCAGCGCCCGGCTGCGCGTGCTGCTGCCCGACGAGGGGGTGAGCGGCCTCGCCGCCGGGGCCGATCTCGAGGTGCTGGGCACGCGCGCCGGCACGGTGCGGCGGGTGGTGATCAGCCAGGGCCAGCGCCTCTATGCCGATGTGCAGCTCGACCGCCAGGCGATGGACTTCATCCGCCGCGATTCGGTGGCCACCATCCGCCGCCGCTTCGGCGTGGCGGGGGCGGCCTATCTCGACGTCTCGCGCGGCGCCGGCGCGCCCCTCGACTGGAACTTCGCGGTGATCGAGGCCGTCTCCGAGCGCGCGCCCACCGAGACCGTCGGCGCGCTAATCGACGAGGCGCGCGACCGCATCCTGCCCATCATCGAGGATGCCGGCCGCATCGTCGGCGCCTTCGCGCGCATGGCCGAGCGCATGGAGCGCGGCGAGGGGATGGTGGGCCGCCTGCTCTCGGACCAGGAGATGTCCGGCCAGCTCTCCGAGGTGATGGCGGAGCTGCGCGGCCTGCTCGAGGGCGCGCGCGGCATCCTCGCCAGCGTGGACCGGATGGCGGCCGATGGCGCGCGCCTCACCGAGGGGCTCGCCGGGCCGCAGGGG
>JBKBSR010000028.1:0-15372 GCA_046291055.1 Roseococcus sp. | reverse complement strand
CCGGCCGCCTTCCGCGAGCGGGCGGAAGGCCTGGTCGGCCGGCACGGTCTGCAGCAGCGTGTAGTAGTCCCAGGCGTAGCGGCTCTCGCTCGGCGCCTTCACCTGGAACAGGTAGGCCGGGTGGATCTTGCGCCCATCGGGGCGGATGGTCCCCTCGCCGAAGGCGTCGTCGCTGGTGGGCATGGCCTTCATGCGGTTCACCGCGTCCACGCCCGAGGCCTTGGCCGCCGCCACGCCCATGTCGCCCACCGCCTTGAGGTAGTGCAGCACGGCCGAGTAGCAGCCCGCCTGCACCATGGAGGGGCGCAGGTTGCCGGGCACCGGCCCCAGGCGCTGGGTGAAGGCGCGGGTGCGGTCGTTCAGATCCCAGTAGAAGGTCTCGGTCAGCACCAGGCCCTGCGCCGTCTGCAGGCCGAGGCTGTGCACGTCGGTGATGAACACCAGCAGCCCCGCCAGGCGCACGCCGCGGCGCGTCAGCCCGAACTCGGCCGCCTGCTTGATGGAGTTGATGGTGTCGCCGCCCGCATTGGCGAGCCCCACCACCTGCGCGCGGCTCGCCTGCGCCTGCACGAGGAAGGAGGAGAAGTCCGTCGTGCCGGGGAAGGGCGTGCGGACCGCACCGAGGATGCGCCCGCCCGCCTGGCGCACGAACTCGGAGGTGTCGCGCTCCAGCGCGTGGCCGAAGGCGTAGTCGGCGGTGATGAAGAACCAGGTCTGCCCGCCGGCGGCGACCATCGCGCCGCCGGTGCCGCGCGCCAGCATCCAGGTGTCGTAGGTCCAGTGAACCGTGTTGGGCGAGCACTGCGCGCCCGTCAGGTCCGAGGTGGCGGGGCCCGAGGCGAGGAACACCTTGTTGCGCTCGCGCACGATGGTGTTCACCGCCAGCGCCACCGAGGAGGTGGGCACGTCCACGATCACGTCGATGCCGTCGCGGTCGATCCACTGCCGCACCACGGTGGAGCCGACATCGGGGCGGTTCTGGTGGTCGGCCTGCACCACCTCGACGTTGATGCCGCGCTGGGTGATGCCGCTCTCCTGCACCGCGAGCCGGACGGCCTGGGTCGACCCGGGGCCGGAGATGTCCCGATACAGGCCCGACTGGTCGTTCATCACGCCGATGCGGATGGTGTTCGCCGCCTGGGCCCGGGCGGAGCGATAGGGCAGCGCGCCCCAGACCGGGGCGGTGGCGGCCGCGGCCAGCACGGAGCGGCGGGTGGTGTCGTGGCTCATCTTGCTCTCCTCGGGTCTTCTCGTCGCGTGGACGGGTTCAGGTGCGCACCATCGGGCAGGCGCCCTCGGAGAGTGGCCGGAAAGCCTCCTCGGGCGCCACCGTCTGGAGCACCTTGTAGTAGTCGAAGCGGCCGCGGCTCTCCTCCGGGCGCTTCACCTCGCACAGATAGGCGGGGTGCAGCTTGCGCCCGTCCTCGCGGATCGTGCCCTCGCCGAAGGCGTCGTCGCTCGTGGGCATGCGCTTCATGCGCGCCACCACCTCGCGCCCGCTGGCCTTGGCCGCGGCCACGCCCATGTCGGCCACAGCCTTCAGGTAGTGCAGGGTGGCCGAATAGTCGCCCGCATGGCTCATCGCCACCGGCATATCGGCGCCCGAGAGCTGCAGCACACGCTGCGCCACGCGGCGCGTGCGGTCGTTCAGGTCCCAGTAGAAGGTGTTGGCGCAGACCAAGCCCTGCGCCGTCTGCAGGCCCAGCGCGTGCACGTCGGTGATGAACAGCAGCAGCGAGGCCACGCGCACGCCGCGCCGCGTCACGCCGAACTCGCCGATCTGCTTGATGGAGTTGATCGTGTCCGCGCCCGCGTTGGCAAGGCCGATCACCTGCGCGCGGCTGGCCTGGGCCTGGACGATGAAGCTCGAGAAATCGGTGGTGCCGGGGAAGGGATGGCGCACCTGGCCCAGCACCCGCCCGCCCGCCTGGCGGACGAAATTCGCCGTGTCGCGCTCCAGCGCGTGGCCGAAGGCGTAGTCTGCGGTGATGAAGAACCAGTTCTGCCCCCCGGCGCGCACCGTGGCCAGCCCGCTCACCTTCGCCAGCATGTAGGTGTCATAGACCCAGTGGATGGTGTTCGCGTTGCAGGCGCGCCCCGTGAGGTCCGAGGTGGCGGTGGAGGTGGCGATGGCCACCTTGTTGCGCTCGCGTGCCAGTTCCGAGACCGCCAGCGCCACCGAGGAGGCCGCGAGGTTCAGCACCATGTCCACATTGTCGCGGTCGAACCACTGGCGGGCGATGTTCACGCCCACATCGGGGCGGTTCTGGTGGTCGGCCTGCACCATCTCGACGTTGAAGCCCCGGTTGCCGAACTCCTGGATGGCGAGGCGCGTGGCGGCGATGGAGTTGGGCCCGTTGAGGTCGCGGAAGGGGCCGGAGAAATCGGTCAGCAGCCCGATGCGGATGGTGTTGGCGGCCTGCGCGCGCGCCGGGCGCTGCGGCAGCGCGCCCAGCAGCGGCGCGGCGGCGGCGGCGCCGAGAAGGCCGCGGCGGTGGATCTGGCTCATCTTGTTCGTCTCCCTTCCCGTTCTTGTCTCTCTTGTGCGGCCGTCTCCGGGCCCGGCCCCGCCCGCGGCCGTCACACGCCGAGGTATTCGTGCAGCCGCTCCATCGCGCCGGCCATCTCCTCGTTGCGCACCGCATCCACCACGCGGCCGTGTTCCATGACGTAGTGGCGGTCGGCCACCGTCTGGGCGAAGCGGAAGTTCTGCTCCACCAGCAGCACGGTGAAGCCGCGCTGCTTGAGCTCGCGGATGGTGCGGCCGATCTGCTGCACGATGACGGGCGCGAGGCCTTCCGAGGGCTCGTCCAGCAGCAGCAGCTTCGCCCCCGTGCGCAGGATGCGCCCGATGGCGAGCATCTGCTGCTCGCCGCCCGAGAGCTTGGTGCCCGGGCTGCGCGTGCGCTCCTTCAGGTTCGGGAACATCTTGTAGATCTCGTCCACGGGAAGCCCGCCGGGTCGCACCTCGGGCGGCAGCATCAGGTTTTCGTAGACGGTCAGCGAGGCGAAGATGCCGCGCTCCTCCGGGCAGTAGGCGATGCCCGCGCGCGCGATCTCGTCCGGCCGCGCGCCGATCAGCTCCCGCCCCGCGTAGTGGACGGAGCCCGACCGCCGCCCCACCAGCCCCATGATCGCCCGCAGCGTGGAGGTCTTGCCCGCGCCGTTGCGGCCGAGCAGGGTGACCACCTCGCCCTCGCGGATCTCGATGTCCACCCCGTGCAGGACATGGCTTTCGCCGTACCAGGCCTCGAGCCCCTTCACGCGCAGCAGTGGGGCGGCGCCGTCGGTCGCGGCGAGCGGGAGTTCGGCGAGCTGGTCAGCCATGGGAGGCGCCCTCCGGAACGCCGACGGAGGCGGGATCGGTGCCGAGATAGGCCGCCTGCACCTCCGGGTTGCGGCTCACGCTCGCGTAGTCGCCCTCGGCCAGCACCTGGCCGCGCGTGAGCACGGTGATCACGTCGCACAGCCCCTCGACGACCTTGAGGTTGTGCTCCACCAGCAGGACCGTGCGGCCCTTCGAGACGCGCTTGATCAGCGCCACGATGCGGTCCACGTCCTCGTGCGTCATGCCGGCGGTGGGCTCGTCCAGCAGCATCATCTGCGGGTCCATCGCGAGCGTGGTGGCGATCTCGAGCGCGCGCTTGCGGCCGTAGGGAAGCTGGCCCGCCTGCAGCGTCGCGTACTCGGTCAGGCCGACATCCTCGAGCAGCTCCTCGGCGCGGCGGTTGTAGCGGTCGAGCAGCGTGTCCGAGCGCCAGAAGTCGAAGCTCGCGCCGCGCTCGCGCTGCAGCGCCACGCGCACGTTCTCGAGCACCGTCAGATGCGGGAACACCGCCGAGATCTGGAAGGAGCGGATGAGGCCGAGCCGCGCGACCTCCGCGGGCTTCATGCTGGTGATGTCGCGCCCGTCATAGGTGATGCGCCCGCGCGTGGGGATCAGGAACTTGGTCAGCAGGTTGAAGCAGGTGGTCTTGCCCGCCCCGTTCGGGCCGATCAGCGCGTGGATGCTATGCCGCCTGACGCTGAGGTTGACGCCTTGGACCGCGACGAAGCCGCGGAACTCCTTCGTCAGATCCTCCGTCTGAAGGATGATGTCGCTCACCCGTCGCCGCCCCCTTGTCCGTTCCGTCGCATCTGCCGATGCGGCGGGCCACCCTGTGCCGGCGCTCATGCGGCGCCTGTTCCTGCTTGTATGGCGGGGCGTGGTGGCGCTGGCAAGCGCCTTCACGCGCCGCTGCGCGCTGCCTTCATTTCGAGCAGAATCCGTTCGGGCGTGGCCGGCAGGTCGAGGCTCGCGAGCCCCGTCGCGTCGCGCAGAGCGTTCACCACCGCGGTGGCCAGCAGCAGCGGCGGCTCGCCCACCGCCTTCGAGCGGAAGATGGTGTTCGCCCGCGCCGGCGCCCCCTCCAGCAGCCGCACCTTCAGCACCGGCGGCACGTCGCGCGAGCCGGGGATCTTGTAGGTGGAGGGGCCGAGGGTGCGCTGCCGCCCTTCGGCGTCCCACCACAGCTCCTCAGTGGTGAGCCAGCCCATCCCCTGCACGAAGGCGCCCTCGATCTGGCCGAGGTCGATGGCCGGGTTCAGGCTGCGCCCGCAATCCTGGACGATGTGCGCCGAGAGGCAGCGGTGCTCGCCCGTCAGCGTGTCGACCAGCACCTCGGCCACCGCCGCGCCGTAGGTGAAGTAGAAGAAGGGCGCGCCCTTCATCGCCGCCGCGTCCCAGTGGATGTCGGGCGTCTTGTAGAAGCCGGTGGCGGAGAGGCTCACCCGCTCCCGCCAGCAGAGTTTCGCGAGCTCGGCGAAGGAGAGGCGCTCATTGGCCCCGGGCCGGGCGGGGAAGATCGCGCCGTCCTCGAACACCACCTCCTCCGGCGCGCAGCCGAAGCGGCGGGCCGCCACCTCGGTCATGCGGGCCTTGATGGCGCTGGCCGCCGCATGCGCCGCCCAGCCGTTGAGGTCGCTGCCGGTGCTGGCGGCGGTGGCGCTGGTGTTGGGCACCTCGGCGGTGCTGGTCGCGGTGACGCCCACCTGCTCTACCGGCACCGAGAACACCTCGGCCACCACCTGCGCCACCTTGATGAACAGGCCCTGGCCCATCTCCGTGCCGCCATGGGCGAGGCGGATGGAGCCGTCGGTATAGACATGCACCAGCGCGCCCGCCTGGTTCAGATGCACGATGCCGAAGCTGATGCCGAAGGCGCAGACGAAATGGCCGAGGCCGCGCCGCAGCGTCGGGTGCGCGGCGTTGAAGGCGGCGATCTCGGCGCGCTTGGCCTCCCAGGCGGCGTCTCGCTTGGCCTCCGCCATCACGCGGCGCGCGAGCTCGGGTTCCAGCGCCTGGCCGTAGGGCGTGCGCTCGGCGAGGTTGATCGCGCGCAGCGATTCCACGTCGCGGCCGAGATGCCGGGCCATGGCGTGCAGCACATCCTCCATCAGCAGCGCGCCCTGCGGGCCGCCGAAGCCGCGGAAGGCGGTGTTGCTGACGTGGTTGGTCTTGACCGCGCAGGCGGTGATCTCGAGCTCCGGCGCGGCGTAGCAGTTGAGCGCATGGGTCAGCGCGCGGAACACCACGCCCCCCGACATGTCCAGGCTGTGCCCGCCATCGGCGGCGAGCAGCGCGCGCAGCGCCAGCAGCCGGCCCTCGGCGTCGAAGCCCGCTTCCCAGCGGTAGAGGAAGGGGTGGCGCTTGCCGGTGGCCGCCATGTCGGTCCGCCGCGGCAGGCGCAGCTTCACCGGCCGGCCCGTCAGCCGCGCCGCCACCGCCGCCGCCGCCGCCACCCAGCTCGCATTGCTTTCCTTGCCGCCGAAGCCGCCGCCCATGCGCCGGCAGGTGACGGTGACGCGCTGATACGCCACGCCCAGCACGCGCGCGACGATGTGCTGCACCTCCGTCGGGTGCTGGGTGGAGGAGTGGACCAGCATCTCCTCCTCCTCGCCGGGGATGGCCAGGGCGATCTGGCCTTCGAGGTAGAAGTGCTCCTGCCCGCCGGCGCGGAACTCGCCCGAGAGCCGGTGCGGCGCGCGCGCGAGCCCTGCCGCCGCATCCCCCTCGCGGATGGTCTGCGGCGGGACGATCCAGGCCTCGCGCGCGAGGCCCTCCTCGATGGAGAGCACGGGCGGCAGCGGCGCGATGGCGGGGGCGATGGCGGCGGCCGCGCGCAGCGCCGCATCGCGCGTCTCGGCCACGACGATGGCGAGCGGCTGTCCGTGATGCTCCACCAGCCCCTCGGCCAGCATGGGCTCGCCCGCGCCGATCGGGGCGATGTCGTTCTCGCCCGGGATGTCGGCCGTGGTGATGATCCGCACCACGCCCGGCATGGCGAGGGCGGCGGCGAGGTCGAGCCCCTCGATCCGCCCATGCGCCACGGGCGAGAGGACAAGCGCGGCGTGCAGCGTGCCCGCGGGCTCGGGGATGTCGTCGAGGAAGCGCGCCTCGCCGCGCGCGTGGCGCAGCGCGCTGTCGTGGCGCATGGCCTGGCCGGCGCGGCGCAGCGGCGGGGGCGCGCCGTCCATCAGGCGAAGACCTCGGCGGGCCGGCCGGCATGGCGCAGCGCGAGGCGGCGCAGCAGGCCGCGCGCCGCTTCCAGCCGGTATTCGGCGCTGCCGCGCCAGTCGCTCACCGGCGCGAAGTCGAGCGCCTCGCCCGCCGCGCGCAGCGCCGCGTCGTCGAGCGGCCGGCCGATCAGCGCCGCCTCGGCGGGCGCGCAGCGCCGGGCCGTCGCGTCCATGCCGCCGAAGGCGAGGCGGGCTGCGCGCACCACCCCGCCCTCCATCTCGATGCAGGCGGCGAGCGAGACGGCGCTGATGTCCTGGTCATGCCGGCGCGAGAGCTTCTCGGCCGCGAGGAAGGCGCCCCCGGGCGGGCGCGGCAGATGCACGGCGAGGATCAGTTCGTCCGCGGCCAGCGCGGTGCGGCGGTAGCCGACGAGGAAGGCCTCGACGGGCAGGCGCCGTGTTCCGCTCAGGCTCGCCAGCTCCACCTGCGCGCCGAGGGCGATCAGCACGGGCAGGGAATCGCCGATGGGCGAGGCGGTGCCGAGATTGCCCGCCACCGTGCCGAGCCCGCGGATCTGCCGCGAGCCCAGCCGCGCGAAGAAGGGCGCGAGCGGGGCGAGCGCCGTCTCGGCGCGGCAGAGCGCCAGCAGCGCGCGATAGGGCGCGGCCGCGCCGATCCGCCATCCCTCGGCGGTGGCGGCGATGCCCTGCATCTCCGCCACCTTCAGCAGGCAGAGCACCTCCGCCGGCTGCTCGCGGTGCTCCGACAGCCGCAGGCCGAGATCGGTGCCCCCCATCAGCACCCAGGCCCCGGGCTGGGCGGCGCGGATCGCCAGCGCCTCGGCCAGCGTGGCGGGCAGGTGGAAGCCGCCGAACCGCGCGGAGGCGGCGGGCGGCGGGGCGGGGGGCGGCGCGCCGTCATCCTCCATGCGCGCCATGGCGTCGAGGATGGGGCGATAGCCGGTGCAGCGGCAGAGATTGCCCGCCAGCGCCTCGTGCGGATCCCCGCCCTCGCGCGTGTGCGCCCAGGCGCTCATCACGATGCCCGGGGTGCAGAAGCCGCATTGCGTGCCGTCGCTCTCGGCCAGGATGCGCGGCAGCGGGTGGCCCGGCCCCAGCCCCTCGACCGTGCGGATGGCGCGGCCATGGAGCTGCCCCAGAGCGCAGAGGCAGGCGTTGATGGGGATGCGCGCGCCCTCCGCCTCCTCCAGCACCACGGTGCAGGCGCCGCAATCGCCCTCCGCGCAGCCCTCCTTCGTGCCGGTCAGCCCCTGGGCGCGCAGCCAGTCGAGCAGCGTCATGACCGGCGAGACCTCGCGCGGAAGGCGGCGCGGCGCGCCGTTCAGCACGAACTCGATCTGCTCCTGCATGGTGTCCGCCCCGGCCCTTCCGCCGCAGCTTACGGCGATGTCATCTGAGCCCGTCCTCGCCGATGATGCCCTCCACCGTCAAGCCGCCGATGCGTGGCAGGGGCCGCCCGCCATCGGTCAGCGCCAGGCAGAGCAGGATTTCGTCGCGCGCGGGCGCGTCGGGCAGGCGGAACTCGATGGCGTCGAAATGGCTGCGCACATAGGCGGCGTCCTTGTGGCCGAGCGGGATGTCGATGGCGCAGCCCATCCCGCCGCGCTTCTTGGCCGAGGGGATCAGCGCGGGCCCCTTGCCGAGCGCGGCGCGCACCGGCGCGCCCATCTTGGGGTGCAGCAGGGCGGCGGCGTGCTCGAGCTCGCCCGCCTCGCCGACGATGGCGGCCTTGCCGAAGCTGTGCACCTTCGCGCCCTCGATGCCCAGCGCGGCGATGGCGCGCCGGGCGAGCTCCGCCCCCAGCGCCGCGCCCGCCTCGATGAGCGGGGAGAGGTCCTCGACATAGCGCCCGGCGAAAGGGTTCTCGATCACGCAGGCGGCGACGGCGCGGCGGATGGGGGGCGTGACGGCGCGGCCGGCCTCGCGCGCCGTCTCGTGGAGGAATACGGCCCAGGCGCGCGGGGTCATCACAGCACCTCCGGGATGCGCGCGGCGGGCGGCGTGTTGCGGCTGCGGCCGCAGACCACCTGCCCATCCACGATCACCATGCCGATGCCGGGCAGCTCGCCCTCCCTGAGCGCCTCGGCGGCGTCGCGCCCCGCCCCGCCGATCGGCGCGTCGAGCAGCACCAGATCCGCCGCCCGCCCCGGGGCGATCACGCCCGCCTCGATGCCGCGCCAGCGCGCCGTGTTCCCGCCCGCCGCCGCGATGGCGAGGCCGGGATCGAGCCCGCCCAGGGAGCAGAGCAGCGAGACGGTGCGCAGCACGCCGAGCGGCTGCACGCCGGAGCCCGCGGGGCTGTCCGTGCCGATCACCAGCCGGTCGAGCCGGCCCATCTCGCGCAGCACGCCCAGCGCATGCAGGGCGTTGCGCGGGTTGCCGTTGTGCACCACCTCGATGGCGCGGGAGGTGCCCTCGATCACCTTCGTGAGTTCCGCCCGCGGCAGCGAGGTGGGGCCGCCGTTGATGTGCGCCACGATGTCCGCATCCGCCGCGATCACCACCGGCGCGGCCATGAGGTTGGAGCCCGCGATGGAGGGGCCGCCGCAATGGATCATGGCGTTGAGCCCGGCGGCGCGCACCCAGCCCATCACCTCCACCACCTCCGCCTCGTCCTTCACCGTGCCGAGGCCGAACTCGCCCACCCAGCGCACCCCGGCCGCGGCCATCTCGGCGTAGTCGGCGGCGGTGAGGCCGCGCTCGGGCACAGGCGCGCCGGCCAGCACCCGCGCGCCCATGGGCCGGAAGGCGGAGAAGGCGCGCTGCGCGGCGATGGCGAGCGCCTTCACCCCCACGGGGTCTTTGGGCCGGCCGGGCAGATGCACCTCGCCCGCGCTGATCAGCGTGGTGGCGCCGCCATGGACCATGCCCTCGATCCAGCCGAGCTGGTTCTGCCGCGGCGTCCAGTCGCCGAAGGCGGGGTGCACGTGGTTGTCGATCAGCCCGGGCATGACGGCGCAGCCATGCGCCTCGATCACCTTGGCGCCGGCCGCGTCGAGATCGGCCGCGCGGCCGATGGCGGCGATGCGGCCCCCCTCGATCAGGATCGCGCCGGCCTCGAGCAGCGGCTTCGCGATCTCGCCCGAGAAGACGAGCCCGAGCCCGCGCAGCAAAGTCTTCGTCATGCAAGCCTCCCAACCCTCTCCGGGAGCGTAGTTTCCGATTGAGCGGCGCGCCAAGGGGACGCATGCTGCGGCAGAACGATCCGGAGTGGGCGAGGTTGGGGAGCTACTGGCGGCCCGCGACGCTGGAGGCGGCGCTGCGGATTCTCGGCGAGGAATCGCCGCGGCTGCTGGCCGGCGGCACGGATGTCTATCCGGCGCTGGCCCAGGCCGCCGCCTGGGGCGCGGCAGAGGCGCCCGCGCTGCTCGACCTTACCGGCGTCGCGGCGCTGCGCGGCGTGACGCGGGCGGGCGGGATGTGGCGCATCGGCGCGCTCACCCCCTGGGCGGTGCTGCGCGACGCGCCGCCCGCGCCGGGCTTCCGCGCCCTGGCCGAGGCGGCGGCGCAGGTCGGCGGGCGGCAGATCCAGGCGCGCGGCACCATCGGGGGCAATCTGTGCAATGCCTCGCCCGCGGCGGATGGGGTGCCGCCGCTGCTCATCCTCGATGCGGCGGTGGAGCTCGCCTCGCCCCGGGGCGTGCGCGTGCTGGCGCTCGGGGAGTTCATCCTGGGCGCGCGGCGCACGGCGCGCGCGGCGGACGAGATCGTGACGGCCATCCTGGTTCCCGTGGCGGCGGCGGAGGCGCCTTCGGTCTTCCTCAAGCTCGGCGCGCGCGCGCATCTCGTCATCTCCATCGCCATGGTGGCGGCGAGCGCCAACGGGCGCGTGGCCGTGGGGGCGTGCTCGGAGGTGGCGCGGCTGTGGGAGGAGGGGATCGCGCCCATCGGCGATGTGCGCGCCAGCGCCGCCTATCGCCGCGCCGCGGCCGAGGAGCTGGTGGCGCGGGCGCGCGCGAGGCTCGCCGCATGATCCGCCTGACCGTGAACGGCGTGGCGCGGGCGCTGGAGCTTCCGGGCGGAACCCGGCTCTCGGCGGCGCTGCGCGATGCGCTGGGGCTGACGGGCGCGAAGATCGGCTGCGATGCGGGCGATTGCGGCGCCTGCACCGTGCTGCTGGACGGCGTGCAGGTCTGCGCCTGCCTCACGCCGCTCGGCCAATGCGAGGGCGCGCGGGTGGAGACGGTGGAGGGCATCGCCGCCACGCCCGAGGGCCGCGCGCTGATGGCGCGCTTCCATGCCGCGGGCGCGGCGCAATGCGGCATCTGCACGCCGGGGATGCTGATGGCCGCGACCGAGCTGCTGCGCGCCAACCCCGCGCCCTCGGAGGCGGAGGTGGAGGCGGCGCTCGGCGGCGTGCTCTGCCGCTGCACCGGCTATCGGCGCATCATCGAGGCGGTGCGCGGGGCGGGGCCGGCGGCCGAGGCGGGCGGCGTGGGCGCGCGGCTGCCGCGGCTCGACGGCGCGGGCAAGCTCGACGGCAGCGCGCGCTTCGGCGCCGATCTCGCGCCGGCCGACGCGCTCTGGCTGCGCGCGATCCGCTCGCCGCACGCGCATGCGCGCTTCGCCCTGCCCGACATCCCGGCCTTCCTCGCCGCGAACCCCGGGATCCGCGCCGTGCTGACGGCGCGCGACGTGCCGGGGCGCAACGGCTACGGCATCTATCCGCACATCAAGGACCAGCCGGTGTTCGCGGAAGCTGTGGCGCTGCATCGGGGCGATGCGGTCGCGGCTCTGGTCGGCACGCGCGAGGCCGTCGAGCGGGCCGCGCTGCCCATCGCCTGGACGCCGCTGCCCGCGCTGGACGACCCCGAGGCCGCGCTCGCCGCGCCGCCGCTGCACGCCGCCTTCCCGGACAATGTGCTGGCCGAGGGGGTGGTGCGCCGCGGCGATCCGGAGGCGGCCTTCGGCCTCGCCGCGCATGTGGCGGAGGGCGCCTTCCGCACGAGCTTCGTCGAGCACGCCTACATCGAGCCCGAGGCCGGCTTCGCGCGCCGGATCGGGGACCGCATCGCGCTCTGGTGCTCCACCCAGGCGCCGGCGATGGACCGCGAGGAGGTGGCGGGCGTTCTGGGTATTCCGCTCGAGGCGGTGCGGATCATCCCGAGCCATTGCGGCGGCGGCTTCGGCGGCAAGCTCGATGCCGGGATGCAGCCCATGCTCGCGGTGGCGGCCTGGGTGCTGGACCATCCCGTGCGCGCGATCTGGTCGCGGCCCGAGAGCATGGCCGCCAGCACCAAGCGCCACCCCGCGCGCATCGCCGCGCGCGCGGCCTGCGATGCGGAGGGCCGGCTGCTCGCGCTGGACTTCGAAGGGCTCTACGACACGGGCGCCTATGCCTCCTGGGGGCCGACCGTGGCGGGCCGCGTGCCGGTGCACGCCACGGGGCCCTATCGCGTGCCGCATGTGCGGGCGCGGGCGCGCGCCGTCTTCACGCACAACCCGCCCTCGGGGGCCTTCCGCGGCTTCGGCGTGCCGCAGGCGGCGGTGGCGCAGGAGGCGCTCTACGACCGGCTGGCGGATGCCTGCGGGATGGACAGGCTGGAGTTCCGCATCCTGAACGCGCTCGGGCCCGGCGACGCGACGGCGACGGGCCAGCGTCTCGCCCATTCCGTGGGCCAGCGCGCCTGCCTCGAGGCGCTGCGCCCGCGCTGGCGGGAACTGCGCGCCGAGGCGGCGCGGCGCAACGCCGAGGGCGGCGTGCTGCGCCACGGCGTCGGCGTCGCCGCCATGTGGTACGGCATCGGCAACACCGGCATGTCCAACCCCTCGGAGATGCGGCTGATCCTCGGCGCGGACGGGCGGCTCTCCTTCCGCAACGGCGCGGTGGACATCGGGCAAGGGAGTGCGACCGTGCTCGCGCAGATCGCGGCCGAGGCGCTGGGGCTGCCGGTCGCGGCGATCCATCAGATCCATGGCGACACGGACCTCACGCCCGATGCGGGCAAGACCAGCGCCTCGCGCCAGACCTTCGTCTCGGGCCGCGCCGCGCTGGCCGCCGCCCTCGACCTGCGCGCGAAGCTGAACGGCGCGCTGGGCTGGGACGGCGCGCGCGTGACCGTCAACGGCGAGCCCTATGCCGGCCCCGCGCTCGAGGGCCATGGCCGCTTCGACCCGCCCGCCACCCCGCTCGACGCCGAGGGCCAGGGCGCGCCCTACGCCACCTACGGCTTCGGCGCGCAGCTCTGTGCGCTGGCGGTGGACGTGCGCCTCGGCACCGTCCGGCTCGCGCGCTTCGTCGCCGCGCATGACGTGGGGCGGGCGATCAACCCCACCCTCGTCGAGGGGCAGATCCATGGCGGCATCGCCCAGGGCATCGGGCTCGCGCTGATGGAGGAGTACATCCCCGGCCGCACCGAGAACCTGCACGACTACCTGATCCCCTCCTTCGGCGACGTGCCGCCGATCGAGGTGATCCTCGTCGAGTCGCCCGAGCCGCTCGGCCCCTACGGAGCGAAGGGGGTGGGCGAACCCGCGCTGGTGGCGACCGCGCCGGCCATCCTCTCCGCCATCCGCGACGCGACGGGGGCGGAGATCGCCTATCTGCCGGCCCTGCCGCACCGCGTGCTGGAGGCGCTCGCCCATGGCCGATAGGACCGAACAGTTCGGCGCGCGAGAGGGCGATGAGGGCATCGTGCGCTGCGATGCCTGCCCCGTGCTCTGCCGCATCCGGCCCGGCCGGGCGGGCGCCTGCCACCGCTACGCCAACGAGGGCGGGCGGCTGGTGCGCACCGACCCGCTCGTGCTGCTCACGCGCACGGTGGAGGAGAAGGGGCCCGTCGTCCCCTTCCTGGAAGGCTCGGAGGAGTGGTCGGGCGAGGTCGCGCCGCGCGAACAGGTCTTCGTCACCGCCATCGGCGCCGGCACCACCTATCCGGACTACAAGCCCGCCCCCTTCATCGTGAGCGCCCGCCACGAGGGGGTGGACACGGTGACGGTCGTCACCGAGGGCATCTTCAGCTACTGCGGCCTCAAGGCGAAGATCGACACGGACCGCCATCTCGGCCCCGAGGCCGCGCCGGTGCGCCATGAGGGCGAGCAGATCGGCCATGTCACCACCGCCGAATACGGCTCGCAGATGCTCTCGCTGGGCGGGGTGCGCCACCTCACCGGCGGCTCGAAGCGGGAGGGGCAGGTGACCTGCGCCGCCCTGCTCGCGCTCTGCCGCAAGGAGGCGATCGAGGTGGAGATCGAGGGCGGCGCGCGCGTGGTGCTCCAGGCCGGGGCCGCGCCCATCGTGAACGGCGTGCGCGAGAGCCGCATGCGCGTGGGCTGCGGCAGCGCCGCCATCGGCATCTTCGCGCAGCAGTGGCACGGCCATGTGGACGAGGTCGTGGTGCTGGACGACCACATCACCGGCGTGCTGACGGAGCACCAGGCCGGGAAATGCCTGGGGATGCGCCCCTCCGGGCTGCGCGTGCGCGGCCGGCGCTCCACCCCGGGGCGCTACTTCCAGGTGGCCCATCCCGGCAGCGGCTGGGGCGGGACGGACATCACCGATCCGCTCTCGGTCATCGAGGGCTTCGACCCGAAGCAGGCCTGGCCCGGCATGCGCGTGCTGATGACCAGCACCACCGGCGAGGACGCGCTGTGGTTCGAACTCGACGAGGCGCTGCGCCCCGTCCCCCGCTCCATGCCCGAGGCGGTGGCGCGCACCGTGGCGCGCATCGGCGAGAACTGCGAGCCGGCGATGACCTCCATCCTCTTCATGGCCGGGGCCGGCGGGTCGCTGCGCGCCGGCGTGACGGAGAACCCGATCCTGCTCACCCGCTCCGTCCAGCAGGGCGAGGTGCGCGTGACCATGGGCGGCGCGCCCTGCTACCTCTGGCCCGGGGGCGGCATCACGATCATGGCGGATGTGCTGCGCATCCCCGACAACGCCTTCGGCCATGTGCCCACGCCCGCGCTGGTCGCGCCCATCGAGTTCACCCTGCGCGCCGAGCTCTACGCCGCGCTGGGCGGCCATGTGGAGCACGCGCTGCCGCTCGCCGAACTGCTCGCGCGCCACGCGGCGGAGAGCGAGAGCGCGCCCTGGCCCGCCGCCAACCCCTGGCCCGAGGCCCCGCGATGATGGACCTCGCCGCCTGGCCGCCGCCGCAGCGCCAGCTTCTGCCCGACGGGCGGCTGCTGCTGGAGGACGGGCCGATCCGCCTCGTGATCGGCATCGAGGGCGCGCGCGCCGCGGTGCTGGAGGCGCGCGAGGCGGCGGCCCGCGCGCTGGATGGGGTGCTGCCCGCCCTGGCCGAGGAGGTGGCGCTGCTGCGCCAGCCGCTGATGGGCCGCCCGCCCGCGCCGCGCCACCCCGTCGCGCGGCGCATGGTGGAGGCCGCCTGGCCCTATCGCGCGCATTTCGTCACGCCCATGGTGGCGGTGGCGGGGGCGGTGGCCGAGCATGTGCTGCTCGGCCTCACCGCCGTCCCCGGCCTGTCCATGGCCTATGTGAACAATGGCGGCGACATCGCCGTGCACCTCGCGGGCCGGGCGACGCTGCGCGTGGGGCTGGTCGAGCGGCCGGAGGCGGGGGCGCCGGACGGGCTCGCGGTGATCCGCGGCGGCGATGCGGTGCGCGGCATCGCCACCTCCGGCTGGCGCGGGCGCAGCTTCTCGCGCGGGATCGCGGACGCGGTGACGGTGCTCGCCACCCGCGCCCCCGAGGCGGATGCGGCCGCGAGCCTGATCGCCAACGCGGTGGACGCCGATCACCCGCTGATCCGCCGCGCCCCGGCGCGGAGCCTCGACCCCGACAGCGACCTGCGCGACCTGCCGGTGACCGTGGATGTGGGCGACCTGCCGCCCGAGATCGTGCACCTCGCCCTCGACCGGGGCGAGGCCTTCGCCGAGGGGCTGCTGGCG
>JBKBSR010000380.1:0-2714 GCA_046291055.1 Roseococcus sp. | reverse complement strand
GCTCCTGCACGTCGCAGCGCATCCGCCCTCGCGGAACAGGCAGTGGATGTTGCCCGAGGGGGTCTGGAACGCCGCAGGGGGTGTCTGTGAGGCGGGCTGCGCCGATGCTAGGAGCGGCGCCATCGCCCCAACGGCCATGAGCGCCCGGAAGGCGGTCCAGATCATCGCGCTCCATCCCCAGGAACGAGCCATGCCCTTCCGCACTCTCGACAGTCTCGACCCGCGCGGCAAGCGGGTGCTGCTGCGCGCCGACCTGAACCTGCCGGTGAAGGAGGGGCGCATCACCGACATGACGCGGATCGAGCGCCTGCTGCCCACCATCCGCGAACTGGCCATGAAGGGCGCGCGGGTCATCGTCTGCTCGCATTTCGACCGGCCCAAGGGGCGGCGCGTGCCCGAGATGTCGCTGCGGCCGATGCAGGCGGCGCTGGCCGAGGCGCTGGGGCGGGAGGTGCGCTTCGCCGAGGACTGCGTGGGCCCAGAGGCCGAGGCCGCCGCCGCCGCGCTGCGCGACGGCGAGGTGCTGCTGCTCGAGAACACGCGCTTCCACCCCGGCGAGGAGAAGAACGACCCCGCGCTGGCCGCGGCCCTCGCCCGGCTTGCCGATGTCTTCGTGAACGACGCCTTCAGCGCGGCGCACCGCGCCCATGCCAGCACCGAGGGGGTGGCGCGGCTGCTGCCCGCCTATGCGGGCCGGCTGATGCAGGCGGAGCTGGAGGCGCTGGAGGCCGCGCTCGGCGCGCCCGACCGTCCGGTGGTGGCGATCGTGGGCGGGGCGAAGGTCAGCACCAAGCTCGACCTGCTGGGCAACCTCTCGCGCCGGGTGGATGTGCTGGTGATCGGGGGCGCGATGGCCAACACCTTCCTCGCCGCCCAGGGCCATCCCGTCGGCGCCTCGCTGCAGGAGGCGGAGATGCACGAGACGGCGCGGCAGATCCTGAAGGACGCCGCCGCCGCGGGCTGCGAGGTGCTGCTGCCGCGCGATCTCGTGGTGGCCGAGGGCTTCGCCGCCCACAGCCCGCATCGCGTGGTGGCGGTGGAGGAGATCCCGGAGGGGATGATGGCGCTCGATGTCGGGCCCGCGACCGTGGCCGCCGTGAACGCGAAGCTGGCGGCGGCGCGCACCCTGGTCTGGAACGGGCCCTTCGGCGCCTTCGAGCTGCCGCCCTTCGACGCCGCGACCGTAGCCGTGGCGCAGGAAGCGGCGCGGCTGACGCAAGCGGGCGCGCTGCGCTCGGTGGCCGGGGGCGGGGACACGGTCTCGGCGCTGCGCCATGCGGGGGTGGCGGAGCGGATGAGCTACGTTTCCACGGCCGGGGGCGCCTTCCTCGAATGGCTGGAGGGCAAGACGCTGCCCGGGGTGGCGGCGCTGGAGGTTTAAGGCTTTCTCAAGAATACAGCCGTTGGTTGCTGGAGTGTTAACGCGGGCCGGGCCCACCCTGCCCGCATGCGCCTCAACCGCCTCATCGCCGCCGTCGGTCGCCCGCAGGGCCGGGGATTCACCGGATCTTCAGGGCTTCGCTGGACAGTGGCGCGCATGATCAGCACCAACTCCCTGGCCGCCTTCACGCAGGAGGTGGCGCGCAACCGCCCCGTGACCGAGGCCGCGCCCAGCGCCGCCGTGCGCCGCAGCCCCGAGGCCCGTCCGCTGGAGGCCGAGCCGGTGGCGCAGCGGCGGCTGGAGACCGTCCCGCCTTTGCCCAGCAAGCCGCTGCCCCGGGGCTCTCTGCTCGATTTGCGGGCATAGCGCCGCCCCGCTGCGCGTATTTCTGCGGCTTTTGTGCAACTTCGTGGCGTTTTCGCGCGGCCGCGCCTTGCAGCGCCGCGCCGCAGGTTCTTCATTCGCATCGAGCAGCCCCGTGTCACGAAAGGGACTTGTCCATGCGAAAGCTTCTTCTCGCCCTGGCCGCCGCGGGCGGCTTCGCGTTCGGCGGCCCCGCCCAGGCGCAGGTCACGCTCGGCGACACCGGGCTGACGGCGACGGTGACCGCCACCTACGCCAGCGACTACCTCTTCCGCGGCATCAGCCAGACCCGCAGCCGGATGGCCTATCAGCTCACCGGCGAGATCGAGCACTCGAGCGGCGTCTATGTGGGCGCCTTCATCTCCAATGTGCGCTTCCTCGGCACCGACGCGCGCCAGGAGGTGGACGTGTTCGGCGGCTATCGCTTCACCGCCTTCGACACGAAGTTCGACTTCGGCGTGATCGGCTACCTCTACCCGGGCTACACGGCGCCCACCGGCGCCGTCTCGCGCCTCGACTACTTCGAGGCCTATCTGAAGCTGACGCGCGAGATCGGCCCGGTGACGCTGCTCGGCACCCTCGCCGGCTCGCCCAGCTTCTTCGGCAACAGCGGCACGGGCGTCTACATCGAGGGCGGCGCCGACTGGAAGACCGGTCTGTGGGATCTGACCCTGGGCGGCCGCGTGGGCTACCAGTGGATCGAGAACAACCGCCTCTTCGGCACGCCCGACTACGCCTGGTGGTCCATCACCCTGACGCGCGAGTTCCCGATCGAGCGGGTGGGCACCATCGTGGCCGCCATCGGCTACTACCAGACCTCGATCAGCGAGGGCCGCTGCGTCGGCGGGCAGGACATCTGCGGCGCCCGGGCGCTCGGCAGCATCTCCTTCCGCTTCTGATCCCGGTCAGACAGGTGCGCGGCGGGCTTGACCGCCGCCGCCACCCCTGGCGAGGGTGCCTTCCTGATCGG
>JBKBSR010000379.1:0-2732 GCA_046291055.1 Roseococcus sp. | reverse complement strand
GGACCGCCGCCGAGCTGCGCGCGGCGACGGGCGGCGTCTGCCCCGATTCGCTCGCGGTGCACGGCGTCTCCATCGACACGCGCAGCCTTGCGCCCGGCGATCTCTTCGTCGCGCTGCGCGCCGCGCGCGACGGCCACGACTTCGTGCCCGAGGCCTTCGCCCAGGGGGCCGCGGCGATGGTGGAGCGCGACATCCCCGGCGGCCCGACGCTGCGCGTGGCCGACACGCTGGCGGGCCTCACCGCGCTCGGCGCCGCGGGGCGGGCGCGCAGCCGGGCGCGCGTCGTCGCCGTCACCGGCTCGGTCGGCAAGACCACCACCAAGGAGATGCTGCGCCGCGCCATGCAGGCGCTGGGCGAGACGCACGCCTCCGCCGCCAGCCACAACAACCACTGGGGCGTGCCGCTCACCCTCGCGCGCATGCCGCGCGCGACCGAATGGGCGGCGGTGGAGATCGGCATGAACCGCCGCGGCGAGATCGCGCCGCTCTCGCGCCTCGCCGCGCCGCATGTGGCCATCGTCACGGCCATCGGCACCGCGCATATCGGCAACCTCGGCAGCCAGGAGGCCATCGCCGAGGAGAAGGCCGACATCACGGCGGGGCTCTCGCCCGGGGCGGGGGTGGCGATCCTGCCGCGCGAAAGTCCCTTCTTCGCGCGCATGGCCCGCATCGCCGAGGCGCGCGGGGCGCGCGTGATGGGCTTCGGCGAGGATCCCCAGGCCGAGGCGCGGCTCGTCTCCTACCAGGGCGAGGCGACGGGCGGGGTGGCGGAGCTCGACCTGCTCGGCCGGCATCTGCGCCTGCGCCTCGCCCAGCCGGGACGACACATGGCGATGAACGCGCTGGCCGCGCTGGCCGCCATCCAGGCGGCCGGCGGAGATGCGGGGCTGGCCGCCGCCGCGCTGGAAGGCTTCGGCGCAGGCGCCGGGCGCGGGCAGATGCGCCCCATTCCCACCCCCGATGGCGGGCGGGCGCTGCTGCTGGACGAGAGCTACAACGCCTCCGACAGCGCGGTGCGCGCGGCGCTGGCGGTGCTGGCGGCCCAGCCCGCCCGGCGGCGCATCGCGGTGCTGGGCGACATGCTGGAGCTGGGCGAGTTCGGCCCCGCCCTGCATGCCGGGCTTGCGCCCGACGCGGCCCGGGCCGATCTCGTGTTTGCCTGCGGGCCGCTGATGGGGCATCTCTTCGCCGCCCTTCCGCCCGAGCGGCGGGGGGCGCATGTCCCCGACGCGGCGAGCCTCGCGCCGCTCGTTTCGGCCGCGCTGCGCGACGGGGACGCCGTGCTCGTCAAAGGCTCGCTCGGCATGCGGATGGCCGAGATCGTCCGCGCGCTGACCGAGAGGAACGCCCCATGATCCCGCTTCTGCTCGGCCCGCTCGCCGACGACTTCATCCTGTTCAACCTGGTGCGCTACACCACCTTCCGCGCCGGCGCCGCCTGCATGACGGCGCTGCTGATCTGCCTCGTCTTCGGCAACGCCATCATCGCGTGGCTGCGCAGCTTCCAGCGCGGCGGCCAGCCCATCCGCGAGGACGGGCCGCAGAGCCACCTGATCACCAAGAAGGGCACGCCCACCATGGGCGGGCTGCTCATCCTGCTCGCGCTCAGCGTCGGCGTGCTGCTCTGGGCGGATCTGCGCAACGGCTTCGTCTGGGCGGTGCTGTTCGTCACGCTGGGCTATGGCGGCCTCGGCTTCCTCGACGACTGGCTGAAGGTGACGAAGCGCAACACCAAGGGCGTCTCCGGACGGGCGAAGCTGCTGGCGCAGGGGGCGATCGGCCTCGCCGCGGGCGTGTGGATCATGCTGCTGCTGCCGCCCGCACTGAACTCCAACCTCGCCGTGCCGGTGTTCAAGGAGGTGCTGATCCCGCTCGGGCTTCTCTTCCCGCTGGTGGGGATGTTCGTGATGATGGGCGCCTCCAACGCTGTGAACCTGACGGACGGGCTCGACGGGCTCGCCATCGTGCCGGTGATGATCGCCGCCGCCGTCTTCGCGCTGATCGCCTATCTCGTGGGCAACCGCGTCTTCGCGGACTATCTGCAGCTCCACGGCGTGCCGGGGGCGGGCGAACTCGCGGTGTTCTGCTCGGCGCTGATCGGCGCCTCGCTCGGCTTCCTGTGGTTCAACGCGCCGCCGGCGGCGGTGTTCATGGGCGATACGGGCTCGCTCGCGCTCGGCGGCGCGCTGGGCTCCATCGCGGTGGCGACGAAGCACGAGGTCGTGCTCGCCATCGTGGGCGGGCTGTTCGTGGTCGAGACGCTTTCGGTCATCATCCAGGTGTTCTGGTTCAAGCGCACCGGCCGGCGCGTCTTCCTCATGGCGCCGCTGCACCACCATTTCGAGAAGAAGGGCTGGGCGGAGGCGACCATCGTGATCCGCTTCTGGATCATCGCCATGGTGCTGGCGCTGATCGGCCTCTCCACCCTGAAGATCCGATGACGCCCTTCGCCGGAGAGCGCATCGCCGTGGTGGGCCTCGGCAAGGCCGGGCTGCCGGCGGCGCGCCGCCTCGCGGAATGGGGTGCGGAGGTGACCTGCTGGGACGACCGCGAGGCCGCGCGCGCGGAGGCCGCCGCCGCGGGGCTGCGGGTGGCCGACCCGGCCGCGCGCTTCGCCTTCGACGCGCTGCTGCTCTCGCCCGGCATCCCGGACCGGCTGCCCGCACCGCATCCGGAGGCGGCCGAGGGGGGGGGGGAGGGGGGGGGAGCGACGAGGAGAATTGGGGGTGCTCC
>JBKBSR010000378.1:0-2739 GCA_046291055.1 Roseococcus sp. | reverse complement strand
GACGCCGCAGCTCCGCGCCCAGCTCCTCGCCGCGCAGCGGGTGGGCTCCATGGCGCTCGACCATGACGGGGGCCGGATGGGCACGGTCGGCGCCGTGGCGCGCGACCGCGCGGGGCGGCTGGCCGCGGCCACCTCCACCGGCGGCATGACCAACAAGCCCCCCGGCCGGGTGGGCGACAGCCCCATCCTCGGCGCGGGCACCTGGGCGGACCCGACGGTGGCCGTCTCCTGCACCGGCACGGGCGAGGCCTTCCTGCGCGTCGCCGCCGCCCATGAGGTGAGCGCGCGGATGCGCCATGGCGGCGAGCCGCTGGACGTGGCGGCGGGCCAGGTGATCCGGCGCGAGGTGCCGGCGGCGGGCGGGCGCGGCGGGCTGGTGGCGGTGGACGCGCGCGGCAACGCCGCCCTGCCCTTCGGCACGGAGGGGATGTATCGCGGCGTGGCCCGGGCGGGCGCCGCCCCCTGGGCGGCCATCCACGCCTGATCCCCGTCCATCGCCTTCCCGCCTATCGCCGGGCCGCGAAGAAGGCGCCGAGCAGCGCCGCCGCCTCGGCCTCGCGCAGCCCGCCCAGCACCTCGGGCGCGTGGTGGCATTGCGGGCGGGAGAACACCCGCGCGCCGTGCTCCACCCCGCCGGATTTCGGGTCATAGGCGCCGAAGGCGACGCGCGCGACGCGGAACAGGCTGGCGGCCTGGGCGCACATGGCGCAGGGCTCCAGCGTCACCCACAGCGTGCAGCCGGGCAGGTGTTTCGCGCCCAGCGCCGCGGCGGCGGCGCGCAGCGCCAGCATCTCGGCATGCGCCGAGGCGTCGCGCCGCGCCTCCACCTCGTTGCCGGCGCGCGCCAGCAGCCGCCCCTCGGCGTCGGTGACGGCCGCACCCACCGGCACCTCGCCCCGCGCGGCGGCGGCGCGCGCCTCCTCCAGCGCGATCTCCATCGGCGTCATGCGCCACCTATGGCGCAGAACCGCCGCGCGCGCCACTTGCCGCGCCGCGCCCCCCCGCGCCACAAGGACAGGATGACGCGCCGCCCCGTGATCGGACTGACGCTCGACTGCGAGCCCGCGGGCGGCTGGTCGAAGCTGCCCTGGTATGCGCTGCGGCAGAACTACTTCGAGGCGGTGATCGCCGCGGGCGGGCTGCCCGTGGCGCTGCCCCATGCGCCCGAACTGGCCGAGGCCTATCTCGCCACGCTGGACGGGCTGCTCGTCACCGGCGGGGCCTTCGACGTGGACCCGGCCCTCTGGGGCGGCGGGCCGCCGCATCCCAAGGTGGTGCTCAAGCCCGGCCGCACCGATTTCGAGCTCGCCGCCACCCGCGCCGCGCTGGCGCGGGACATGCCGGTGCTCGGCATCTGCGGCGGGCAGCAGCTTCTGGCCGTGGCGCTGGGCGCGACGCTGCACCAGCACATCCCCGAGGAGCTGCCCGGGGCGCTCATGCACGAGCAGCCCAACCCCCGCACCGAGCCCGGCCACGCGGTCGAGATCGCGCCCGGCACGCTGCTCGCGCGCCTCACCGGGCGGGCGCGCATGGCGGTGAACTCGGCGCACCACCAGGCGGTGAAGGAGGCGGGGCCGCGCCTCGTGGTGAACGCCCGCGCGCCCGATGGCGTGATCGAGGGGGTGGAGAGCCCCGCGCACCGCTTCGCGCTCGGCGTTCAATGGCACCCCGAATACGCGGTGGACCCGGCCGACCCGCTCATCATCCGCGGCTTCGTGGAGGCCTGCCGTGGCGAGGCCCGCCATGGCTGAGGCCCCCCCCTCCGCGCGCGGCGAGCGCATCGCGAAGTGGCTCGCCCGCGCCGGCGTCGCCTCGCGCCGCGACGCCGAGAAGATCATCGCCGAGGGCCGGGTGAAGATCGGCGGCCAGCCCGTCACCCAGCCCGCCAGCTTCGTCGCGCCCGGCGACATCGTGACGGTGGACGGCCGGCCCGTGGCCGAGCCCGAGCGCACCCGGCTGTTCCGCTACCACAAGCCCCCCGGCCTCGTGACCACGCACCGCGACCCGCAAGGCCGCCCCACCGTCTTCGAGAAGCTGCCGGCGGAACTCGGCCGGCTGATCTCGGTGGGGCGGCTCGACCTCAACAGCGAGGGGCTGCTGCTGCTGACCAATGACGGCGCCCTGGCCAGGCGGCTGGAACTGCCCTCCAATGGCTGGGTGCGGCGCTACCGCGTGCGGGTGTTCGGCGCGGTGGAGGAGCGCGCGCTGGCCGCGCTGGCCAGGGGCGTGACCATCGAGGGGGTGCGCTACGCCCCCATCGAGGCGGGGCTGGACAGCCGCAAGGGCGACAACGCCTGGCTCACCGTCGCGCTGCAGGAGGGAAAGAACCGCGAAATCCGCCGCGTGATGGCGCATCTGGGCCTCGCCGTCTCGCGCCTCATCCGCGTCGCCTACGGGCCCTTCCAGCTCGGCCAGCTTCCGCGCGGGGCGGTGGAGGAGGTGAACCCGAAGGTGCTGCGCGAGCAGCTCGGCCTCGCCGCCCCCGCGCGGCGGCGCCGGGCGGAATGACGCCGCCGGGCCGGGCGCGGATGGGCGCCGCACCCGCCCCGGGGCTGCGCGTCATCGCCGGGCGCTGGAAAGGCCGCCGCCTCGCCGCCCCGCCCGGCGCGGGCACGCGCCCCACCAGCGAGCGCGCGCGCCAGGCGCTGTTCGACATGCTCTGGCACGCCCCCTGGGCAGGCCGCGCGCGCATCGAGGGCGCCGAGGTGCTGGACGCCTTCGCCGGCACGGGCGCGCTGG
>JBKBSR010000377.1:0-2739 GCA_046291055.1 Roseococcus sp. | reverse complement strand
CGCGGCGCGCCGGTGCTGGCGCGGGTGGACATCGCCATCGCGCTCGCCATCCTGCTGCTCGGCGCGCTGATGATGGTGACGCGCCGCGGCGCGCTCGCGCAGGTGGCGGGGCTGCTGACCATGGAGAACGGGCTGATCCTCGCCGCCGTCGGCGTGGCCGGGATGCCGCTCACGGTGGAGATCTCCACAGCCGGGCTGGTGCTGGTGGCGGCGGTGATCGCGGGCGTCTTCGCCCGGCAGCTCGGCGAGCGGTTCGGCGCGCAGGACACGGCGCTGCTCGACCGCCACCGCGGAGAGCGGCGATGAGCGCGGCGGGCGCGCTGGTGCTGCTGCACCTGCTGGGCGCGGGGCTGCTGGCCGCCTGGCCGGCGCGCGCGGCGCTGCTCAACCTGCTGCTGTGCGGCGCGGCGCTGGTCCCGGCGGCGATGATCCTGGCCGCGCCGGGCGGCGAGGGCTGGCTGCGCGCCGATGCGCTGAACGCGCCCTTCGTCATGCTCTCGGCCATCGTCGGCTTCGGCGCCGCCCTCTTCTCGCTCGAGGATGTGCGCGGCGAGGGCTTCGACGCGCGGCGCCTGCGCTCCTACCACGCCGCCTTCCAGGGCTTCCTGGCGGCGAACCATGTGGCGCTGCTGTCGGACAACCTCGGCATCCTGTGGGTGGCCATCGAGGCGGGCACCCTCGCCTCGGTGGTGATGGTGGGGGTGCACCGCACCCCCGCGGCCATCGAGGCGGCGTGGAAGTTCTTCGTGCTCTGCGGCTTCGGCATCGCGCTGGCGCTGTTCGGCATCATCGTGCTGGCGCTGGCGGGCGCGCCGCACCTGCCGGAGGGCGGGGCGCGGCTTTCGGCGGCGGCGCTGCGCGCGGCGGCGGCGCGGATGGACCCCGCGCTGCTCGACCTCGGCTTCGTCTTCCTGCTGGTGGGCTTCGGCGCCAAGGCGGGGCTCGTGCCGCTGCATTCCTGGCTGCCGGACGCGCATGCCGAGGGGCCCACCCCCATCGCCGCCGTGCTCTCCGGGCTGCTGCTCAACGCCGCCATGCTCGCCATCCTGCGCGGGCAGGCGATCGTCGCGGCGAACGAGGCGGCGCTCTCGCCCGGCGGCTTCCTGATCGCCATGGGGCTCGCCTCGCTGCTGCTCGCGGGGGTGACGCTGTGGCGGCGGCGGGACGCGAAGCGGCTGCTGGGCTGGAGCAGCATCGAGCACATGGGCCTCGCCGCCATCGCCTTCGGCCTGGGCGGGCCGGCGGGCAACGCGGCGGGGCTGCTGCACCTGTGGGGCCATGCGCTGCTGAAGAGCGCGGCCTTCTTCGCCGTCGGCCGCGCCGCGCGGCTGAAGGGGGATCAGCGGATGGACGCCATCGGCGGGCTCGCGCGCAGCCACCCGGCGCTGGGCTGGGGGCTGGTGCTGGCCATGGCGGGGCTGGCGGGGCTGCCGCCGCTGAGCCTCTTCGTCTCGGAATGGTGGCTGACGGGCGCGGCGGCGCAGGCGGCGCCCTGGGTGCTGGCGCCGCTGCTGCCGGGGCTGCTGGTGGCGGGGCTGGCGCTGCTGCACGCCATGCAGCGCCTCTGCCTCGGCCCGCCCACGCCGGATGCCGCGCCGGGGCCCGCGGGGCCCTGCACGCTGCTGCCGCTCTGGCTGAACCTCTCGCTGGCGCTGGTCGTCGCGCTGGCGCTGCCCGCGCCGCTCGCCGCGCTGCTGCGCGAGGGCGCGGGGCTGCTGCCATGAACGCCGAGGCGCTGCTCGCCGCGGGCACGCCCACCGCCTGCGCGCCCTGGCCGCGCGTGGTGGTGCCGCGCGAGATCTGGATCGCGCTGCGCGAGGCGCCGGGGCTCGATCTGCTCGCGCTCTGGGGCGCGCCGGGCATGGCGCACGCGGCCTTGCTGGACCGCGCGGCGATGCGCGTCGTGCTGGCCTCGCTGCCCGCGCCGGAGGGGCGCTTCCCCGCCCTCTCGCCCGGCCGGCCCGGCGCGGTCCTGTTCGAGCGCGCGCTGCACGACCTCTGGCGCCTGCTGCCCGAGGAGGCGGTGGACGCGCGGCCCTTCCTCGATCACGGGCGCTGGCCGGTGGCCGGCCCGCTCTCCGCCCGCCCCGCGCCGCAGGCGCCCGAGGCCCCGCCCATGACCTTCCTGCCCGCCGAGGGAGAGGGCGTGCACCAGATCCCCGTCGGCCCCATCCATGCCGGCATCATCGAGCCCGGGCATTTCCGCTTCCATGTGCAGGGCGAGACGATCGTGCGGCTGGAGGCGCGGCTCGGCTACACGCACAAGGGCACGCTCTCGCTGATGCTCGGCAAGTCGCCGCGCGCGGCGGCGCGCTTCGCCGCGCGGCTTTCGGGCGATTCCACCGTGGCCCATTCGCTGGCCTTCGCCCGCGCGGCCGAGGCGGCGGCCGGGGTGGCGGCGCCGCCGCGCGCCGCGGCCATCCGCGCCGCCATGCTGGAGCTGGAGCGGCTGCACAACCACCTGCACGACCTCGGCGCCATCGCCGGCGACGCCGCCTTCGCCGCGCTGCAGGCCGAATGCGGCGAGTGGCGCGAGCATCTGCTGCGCGCCCAGCAGTCCGCCTTCGGCCACCGGCTGATGATGGACCGCGTGCTGCCCGGCGGCGTGGCGCAGGATCTCGACGCCTCCGGCATCGCGGCGCTGCGCGGGGTGCTGGCGCGCATCGCTGCCGCCCTGCCCGGGCTTCGCCGCATCTACGACAGCCACGCGAGCCTGCAGGACCGCATGGTGGGCACGGG
>JBKBSR010000376.1:0-2744 GCA_046291055.1 Roseococcus sp. | reverse complement strand
GCGGGGGCGGCGGCGCTGGAGGCGCTGAGCCGGATGGACGGCGCGACGCTCCGTGCGAAGCGGCGCGAGAAGTTCCTGGAGATGGGCCGCCAGGCGGTGGCCTGAGCTACGCCGCCCGCAGCAGGAACAGCGCGCCCGCCACCTCCGCGCCCTTCTCGCGGCGCAGCGCCGCCGCTTCGCGCCGCGCGACCGTGAAGCCCGCCGCCTCGGCCAGCCGGGCCGCGTGCTCGGGGTTGTGGCGGAAGCGCAGCCCCTCGCCCAGCGCCACCTCGGCCTCGCCCGCCTCCAGGCTGAACAGCGCCTCGCCGCCCGGGCGCAGCGCGCCGCGCAGCGCGGCGATGGCGGCGGCGAGCTCGCCCAGATAGTTCAGCACATCGGCCGCGGCGATCAGGTCGTAGCCGGCGCGGCGGCGGGGCAGGAAATCGAGCAGATCGGCCTCGTGCAGCGCGTCATAAATGCCGCGGGCGCGCGCCGCCTCCAGCATGCGCGGCGAGAGGTCGAGCCCCTCCAGCCGCGCCGCGAAGGGGCGCAGCGCCTCGCCCGAGAGCCCGGTGCCGCAGCCGAGGTCGAGCACCTTCGCGCGCCGCCCGGGGGCGAGCAGCCCGGCCAGCAATGCGGGCGTGCGGTAGGCCAGCGCGCCTTCCAGCTCCGCGTCGAAGCGGGGGGCGAAGGCGTCGAACAGCTCGCGCACATAGGCGGCCGGTGCGCGGGGCGGCAGCGGCGCGGCGCCGAGCCCGGCCAGCAGGAAGCGCGCCTGCTCGGCCAGCGGGCCCTTCACCTTCAGCGCGGCGGCGCGCGCCTCCTCCGCCTCGCCGGCCTCGCGCGCGGCATGCGCCAGCGCGAGCTGGACCTCCGCCGCCTCGGGCGCGAGCGCTGCGGCGGCGCGCAGCGGGGCCAGCGCGGCCCGCGCCTGGCCGCCCGCCGTCAGCGCCTGGCCGAGGTTGCGCAGGCTCGTCGCGTCCTGCGGGTTCTTCTCCAGCGCCGCGCGCAGCGCCTCCACCGCCTCGGCCAGCCGCCCGGCCGCGGCCAGCGCCGCGCCGCGATTGGCGAGGTAGAGGGGCTGCTCCGGTGCGGCGGCCAGGGCGCGGGCGGAATGCTCGAGCGCCGCCGCCACCTCGCCCTTCTGCAGCGCGATGACGCCGAGCAGGTTCTCTGCATCCGGGTGGCGGGGAGCGAGGCGGAGCGCGCGACGGTAGAGGCTTTCCGCCTCCTCCACCCGCCCCTCGCGGTGGCGCGCCACGCCGCGGCGCAGCAACTCTTCGGCCGTGATGGTCATGGGGCGAAGCTATGCGCGCGCATCGGCCTTGCAAACCCGATGTAAATGACCAAGAAGCCATGAGAGCTTCGTCATCCGGAGGAGACGCTCATGTTCCGCCCCACCCGGCGCGCCCTGCCGGCCCTTGCCGCCGGCCTCGCCGCCCCTGGCCTTGCCTCCGCGCAGGCCTATCCCTCGCGCACCATCACCATCATCGTCCCCTTCGCGGCCGGCGGCCCGACGGACACGGTGGCGCGCCTGATCGCCGACGCCATGGGGCGCGACCTCGGCGCGACCGTGGTGGTCGAGAATGTGGGCGGGGCGGGCGGCACGCTGGGCGCGCAGCGCACCGCCCAGGCGCGGCCCGACGGCTACACGCTGCTCGTGCACCACATCGGCATGAGCACCATCCCCACGCTCTACCGCCGCCTCGCCTATGATCCCATCAACGGCTTCGAGACCATCGGCCTCATCACCGAGGTGCCGATGACCATCGTGGCCCGCCGCAACATCCCGGCGAACAATCTTCAGGAGCTGATCGCGCTGGTGCGGCGCGAGGGCGAGCGCATCAACCTCGCCAATGCCGGCATCGGCGCGGCCTCGCACCTCTGCGGGCTGCTGTTCCAGTCGGCGCTGAACGCGCGCACGACCACCGTGCCCTACCGCGGCACCGGCCCGGCGATGAACGACCTCGTGGCCGGCACGGTGGACATCATGTGCGACCAGACGACCAACACCACCGAGCAGATCCGCGCCGGCACCATCCGCGCCTTCGCGGTGACGACGAACAGCCGCGTCGCCGCCCTGCCCGATCTGCCCACCGCGAACGAGGCCGGGCTGCCCAACTTCGAGGTGAGCGTGTGGCACGGGCTCTACGCCCCGCGCGGCACCCCGGCCGAGATCGTGAACCGCCTCTCGCGCGCCCTGCAGGTCGCGCTGCGCGACCCGGCGCTGGTGCGCCGCTTCGCCGATCTCGGCACCGCCCCGGTGGAGGCGGAGAAGGCCACCCCCGCGGCGCATCGCCGCTTCTGGGAGGCGGATGTGGCGCGCTGGCGGCCGATCATCCAGGCCGCCGGCCAGTTCGCGGACTGATCCCGCGCGTTCCGGCGCGGGGCGGCCTCCCCGCCTCGCGCCGCTTCTGCTAGCCAGCCCGGGATGCGCTGGCGCCGGCTGATCCTTCCTAGCTTCCTCGCCCTGCCCGTGCTGGCGCTGCTGCTCGGCCTTGGCGCCTGGCAGGTGCAGCGCCTGCACTGGAAGACGGCCCTGCTGGCCGAGCTCGCCGCCGCCCAGGCCGCGCCGCCCGTGCCGGCGGGCCCCGCGCCCGCCCCCTTCGCGCACATCGCCGCCACCGGCCGCTTCCGGCCGGGCGCGGAGGCCTTCCTCGGCCTCGAGGTGCGCGGCAGCACCCTCGGCGGCGCGCTGATCGCGGTGCTGGATCGCGAGGGCGCCCCGCCCCTGCTGGTGGAGCGCGGCTGGGCCCCTTTCGAGG
>JBKBSR010000375.1:0-2747 GCA_046291055.1 Roseococcus sp. | reverse complement strand
GAGGTGGCGCGCTTCGGGCAGGGGATGCGCGCGCTGCTCTGCGGCGCGCCGCCCGAGGCCGATCGGCCGCCCCCGGGCCGGCTCACCCCGCACGCCCTCGCCCTGCTCTGGCTCACCGAATCCTGCGAAATGCTGGACGCCGGCGCGCTCGCGCCCGAGGCGCGGGCGGCGCTCGCGGCGCGCGCGGGGCTGTCGCCGGCCTTCCTCGACCTCGCCGCGCAGGGGGCCGAGGCGGTGGGCGAGGCCTGCTTCCGCGACTGGCCCGAGCTTCCCTTCGCCGGCGACGGCGACATCCCGCTGCGCATGCGCGACGTGGCGGCGACGCTGCGCCTCGGCGCGAAGCCGAGCCTCTGCCCCTTCACGGCCGAGCGCCGGCTGCTGCGCGACAACCTCGCCCTCGACATCTTCCTCCATCGCGCCGGGCCCGCGCCCTGCCTCGTCATGGCTGCGGCCCACTGGGTGCATGCGCTGCAGGACGCGGCCTGGCTGTTCCCCGACGCCCGGCTGCTGCTGCTCGCCGCCCGGCCCGAGCGCGCCTTCGCCGGGCCCGAGGCGGCGCTGCGGCAGATGGCCGAGGCGCTGGCCCAGGCCTGGATCCGGGCCGATTCCCTGCGCGCCTATCTCGCCGACGGCGAACGCCGCGTCGCCGTGGCCCCGCTGGTCACGGCGCATGTGGGCCATGACCTGTGGAACAACCTCTCGGGCTGGGCGCGGCTGTTCTCGCTGGTGGGGCCGGAGGCGCCGGATCACATCGTCTCGCTCGCGCGCGGGCGCATCTATCCCGATCTGCCCGCCCTCTACCCCGAGCACGCCGCGGCCATCGCCGGGCGCCGGCTGGAGGCGGCGGACGAGAAGGAACTCGCCGCGCGGCTGCACGACCGGCGGCTACTGCTCGTCACCGTGCGCGACCAGTTCATTTCCGGCGATCTGGCGCGGCGCATCCTGCGGGCCGCGCGCAGGGCCTGCGCCCCTGCCTTCCTGGGCCGGCTCTCCGCGCTGCGCGCCGAGGCGCCGCTGATGCTGCTGGTGACGCTGCGCCTGGGCAACCGCGCCTGGGTGGAGCAGGAGGAGGGGCTGGTCGCGCTGCTGCGCGCGCTGGGCGAGGAGTTCCCCGGCCTCGCCGTGGTGCTCGACGGCATGAACGCGGGGGCGGAGCGCGGCTCGACCCACGGGCTGATGTCGCTCGAGGCGGAGGCGGCGCTGGCCGCGCGCATCGAGGCCGGCCTCGCCGGCGCGCTGCGGGTGGAGAACGCGGTGGGCGCGCCCATGGCCGAGAGCCTCGCCCTCTGCGCGGCGGCGGACGCCTTCCTCGCCCCCATCGGCGCGGGCATGGCCAAGTGCCGCTGGATCGCGAACAAACCCGGCCTGGCCTACAGCAACCCGATGATGCTGCGCCCCGAGAGCTATGACGGGCGGCTCTACGACAACCCGCGCTTCCGCGAGGCGCCGCGCCGGGCGGTGTTCCTCGCGCCCGGGCAGGTGCGCGAGGTGGAGGCGGAGCGCCACGGCCAGGCCTTCCGGGCCAATTTCTCGCTGGACTGGCGCGCGCTGCACGCGCCCGCCCGGGCGCTGCTCGCGCGCATCGCCGCGCGCAAGGCCGATGCCGGGAGCGCAGGGGCCTGATCGTCCTCCGCAGGGCATCGCGCGCAGCCGCCACCCCAACCCTGCGCGCGATACGGTCGGCATTTCATGCCGCCCGTATCAGCCCGCCGCGCCGTAGCAGGGCGCGATGGCGGCGAGGAACTCCTCGGGCCCCGTGGCGTCGGCCAGCGTTGCCGCGATGGCCGCGCGCCGCGCCGGATCGGCCGCCTCCAGCAGCGCGCGCGCGAGGTCGGCCACCGAGCCGAAGCGGAAATGCAGCCCGTCGAGGCCCGGGCGCACCTTCTCGGCCATGCCGCCCACATCGGCCACGATCAGCGGCGTGCCGGCGCGCTTCGCCTCCTGGATCACCACGGGCGAGTTCTCCCACCAGCGCGAGGGCAGGACGACCCAGCCGGCGGCGCGCATCAGCGGCAGCACGTCCCGCGCCCCGTAGCGCCCGCCGAAGGCGAGCGCGTGCCCGAGCGAGTCCATGACCGCGCCGAGGCCGGGGTGCAGCGCGGCGACCGCCTCGGCGCTGGCGCCGTTCAGGGTCAGGTGCAGGCCCGGCCGCTCGGCCCGCGCCAGGGCGAAGGCGTGCAGCAGCAGGTCGAGGCCCTTGAACGGCGTCGCCTGGCCGAAGAAGGCGAAGCGCGTCTCGATCCCGGGCGTGTCGGCCGCCGCGCGCGGGGCGGCCATCATCGCCGCGGTCAGCGGGTTCTCCAACACCAGGCCGCGCTCGGCGGGCAGGCCCCAGGCCTCGTAGCGCGCGCGCAGGAAGGCGCTCGGGTAGATGAAGCGGTCGCAGGCGCGCAGCGCGTGCAGCAGCAGGGCGCGGCGGATGATGAGCCGCTCGATCGTCTCCTCCGGGAAGCAGCCGAGGCAGGAGAGCGGCGCCGCGGCCTCGCACAGCTCGCCCCCCTCGGTGCGGACCATCTGGCCGTGGTTGGGGCAGATGGCGAGCATCTCGTGCAGCGTCATCACGAGGCGCGCCTGCGGCCGCGCGGCGCGCAGCGCGCCGATCAGGTCCGCGCCGACGCGCCAGTAGTGGTGGAAGTGGTAGACACCCGCCCCGAGCCCCGCGAGGAAGCCCAGCAGCGCCTCCCGCCGCGCCGCGTCGCGCCAGGCCAGCCTGTCGGGGGCCATGCCGTCGAAGGGGTAGAGGTAGT
>JBKBSR010000027.1:0-15790 GCA_046291055.1 Roseococcus sp. | reverse complement strand
CCCGGCAGCACCGGAAGCTGCACCGGCTCGGCGAAGCTCTTGAAGCCCGCGATGCGCAGCCCCGTGAGCGTGGCGCAGAGGCGGCGCGGCGGGGGCGGGGCGGCCCCCTCCTCCTCGCTCATGGCGGCGCGGCCCGGCCCCTCAGGCGGGGGTGGCCTCGCGCACCAGCCGCTCGAACTGCTCGAAGGGCAGCCCGCCCGTGTGCAGGCGCGCGTTGAAGAGGAAGGAGGGGGTGGCCCGGATCTGCCAGCGCTGCTCCGCCTCCAGCCGCTGCTGCAGGATGCCGCGGTGGAAGGCCTCGTCCGCCGCCACGGAGTCGAAGGTCCGCGCGTCCATGCCCGCCAGCGCGGCCAGGCGCGCCAGCTCCTCGCGCTGCCGGCCCTGGGCGAAGGCCCAGCGCTCCTGGGTCTGGAACAGGGCGGAGAGGAAGGGCTCGTAGCGTTCGGCCGGCAGGGCGCGGGCCACGGCGGCGGCGAGCAGCGCCACCCCGTCCAGCGGGAAATCGCGCCAGACCAAGCGGATGCGGCCCGTCTCCACCAGCTCCGCCTTCACCCGCGGCCAGACATTGTTGTGGAAGTTGGCGCAATGCCCGCAGGTCAGGGAGAAGAACTCCGTCACCACCACCGGGGCGTCGGGCCGGCCGGTGGCGCGCGGGGCGAGGCGCGGATCGCCCGCCTCGGCCGCCTCGCGCGGAGGCGCGGCGGGGGCGGGCCCAGGGGCGGGAGCAGGCGCCGGGCCAGGGGCCTCGGCCACGCCGCCCGGGCCCTTGCCGCCCACCAGATAGATCGCGCCGCCGCCGGCCACGACAGCCGCGGCGCCGCCGGCCACCAGGAGCGTTCTGCGCGGCATCGGCATGGGGGGGCGTCCTTCCTGCTGCGGTCTCTCGGTCACTCGCCGTCTCGATAGACCCCCTCGGCCAAACGCGCCAGCGCGGCCTTGAGCTCGCCCTCCGGGAAGGCCGCGAGCCGCCCGGCCACCGGCGCGGGCAGCGGCCGGGACGGCGCGGCGGCCGGGGCGCGGGCGGGAGGCGGCGCGGCGGCCGGGGAGCGCTGGACGAAGGCGAGGCGCGCCACCGCCGCCCGGCCGACATGCGCGTTGATCCGCTCGATCAGCACCGGCGCGCAGAGGCCGAGCTCCATCGCCGCCGGCCCGGTGCAGGCCAGCGTGAGGGTGCCGCGCACGAGCTTCACCGGCTCGGCGAGCGGCGCGAGGCGCGGGCCGAGCATCTCCGTCCAGTCGGCCATGATCTGCGCGGCGGCGGGGCTGCGCCGGCGGAAGGCCGGCCGGACGAGCCGCGGGATGAGGGCGCCCAGCTCCTGCGCGCCGCGGCGCGGCGGCTCGGGGCTGGACAGCGCCGGCCCTTGCCCTTTCCTGCCGCCCGCCATGCACCCCCCCGCCGAAGCCCTGCTCGCCTGGTATGACCGCCACGCCCGCTCCCTGCCCTGGCGCGGCAGCCGCGATCCTTATCGCATCTGGGTCAGCGAGGTCATGCTGCAGCAGACCACGGTGGCCGCGGTGGGGCCGCGCTACGCCCGCTTCCTTGCGCGGTTTCCGGACGCGGCGGCGCTGGCGCGGGCGGAGTGGGCGGAGCTGGCCGAGGAATGGGCCGGCCTCGGCTACTATGCGCGGGCGCGCCACCTGCACCGGGCGGCGCGCGCCATCGCGGCGGGGGGAATGCCGCGCGACGCGGCCGGCTGGCGCGCCCTGCCCGGTATCGGCCCCTACACGGCGGCCGCCATCGCCGCCATCGCGCATGACGAGCCGGTGGTGCCGGTGGACGGCAATGTGGAGCGCGTGATCGCCCGGCTCTTCGCCGTAGAGGCGCCGCTGCCGGGGGCGCGCCGGGCGCTGGCGGAACTTGCGGGCGGCTTCGCGACGCAACCCGCCATGCGCGCCCGGCCCGGGGATTTCGCCCAGGCGCTGTTCGACCTCGGCGCCACGCTCTGCACCCCGCGCGCGCCGGCCTGCGCCCTCTGCCCCTGGCGGGAGGACTGCCGCGGGCGCGCGCAGGGAATCGCCGCGGCGCTGCCGCGCCGGGCCCCCAAGCCGGTCCGCGGCGTGCTGCACGGGGTGCATTTCGCCCTGGCCGACCCCGCGGGGCGGCTGCTGCTGGAGCGGCGGCCGGAGGGCGGGCTGCTGGGCGGCATGCTCGGCCTGCCCGGAACGCCCTGGCGCGCCGCGCCATGGGAGGAGGCGGAGGCGCTGGCGCACGCCCCGCTGCCGGGCGTCAACTGGCGCCCCCTGCCCGGCGCGGCGCGGCACATCCTGACCCATCGGGAACTGAGTCTGCGCCTCTATGCCGGCGCCGCGCCCGGCCTGCCGGCGGGGGTGGAGGCGCTGCCCGCGCAGGAGGCCGCCCGCGCCCTGCCCGCCGCCATGCGCAAGCTGCTGCGCCTGCTTGGCCCCGCCGCGGGATTCACGGGGGCTTAAGCCAGGGCTGCGAGGCTGCCCCGGCGGCAGGAGGCCGCACCGCAGGACGCGGCGGCAGGACGCGACGGACGGGGCACGGGCTTGGCCAGGCGGGGCAAGGATCAGGGCGGCACGATCGTCCTCAAGCGGATCGAGGAAGGCGGCCATGGCCACCATGGCGGCGCCTGGAAGGTCGCCTACGCCGATTTCGTCACCGCCATGATGGCCTTCTTCCTGCTGATGTGGCTGCTCAACGCCACCACCGAGGAACAGCGCCGCGGCCTCGCGGATTTCTTCAACCCCTCCAGCACCATGGCCGCCGGCCAGTCGGGCCTCGCCCAGCCCTTCGGCGGCAGCACGCCGCACAGCGTGGGCCAGATGGCCGCCGATACGGGCGCCATCCGCCTCGAACGCGGCCCCCGCCCCACCCAGTCCGAATCGGAGGAGGAGGAGGTGGAGCCCCCGCTGGCCAGCCAGCCCAACCCCAACGCCCCCCCGGGCGAGGAGGACGCCCCGCCGCCCCGCCGTGTCGCCGAGGGCGGCGTGCTGGCCAGCGGCGAGGCCCAGGCCGGGGATCAGGCCGCCGGCGAGCAGGCCGCCCATGAGGCGCGGGAGCTTCCGCCCCCCCTGCCGCCCAGCCCCGCCGAGGCGGCCGAGCGCGCCCGCCTGATCGAGGCCGCCGAGCGCGAGCAGCAGCGGCTGGAGGAGGCCGCGGACGCCCTGCGCGCCGCCTTCCTCGGTGACCCTCAGCTCGCCGAGATCGCCCGCCACATCCTGGTGGAGATCGTCCCCGAGGGCCTGCGCATCCAGCTTCTGGAGAGCGACGGCACGCCCATGTTCGCCACCGGCGGCGCCCAGCCCACCGAGCGCGTGCGCCAGGTCATCCGCCAGATCGCGCGCAGCACCGCGGCGCTGCAGAACCCGCTGACCATCACCGGCCACACCGACAGCGCGCCCTTCCGCGGCGCCGGCCGCACGAACTGGGAGCTCTCGGCCGAGCGCGCCAATGCCGCGCGGCGCCTGCTCGTGGAGGCGGGAGTCGCGGAATCGCGCCTGCGCGGCGTGACCGGCATGGCCGATCGCGAGCCGCTGCTGCCCGGCCAGCCCCAGGCCGCCGCCAACCGGCGCGTGGCCATCACCCTGCTGCGCGAGGCGCCGCTGCCCCGATGACCTCCATCCTCGGCTTCGTCTTCCTGCTCGCGATGGTCTTCGGCGGCTACGTGATCGCCGGGGGCAAGTTCGGCATCATCATCGGCGCCCTGCCCTTCGAGATGATGATGATCGGCGGCGCCGCCGTCGGCGCCTTCCTTATGGCGAACTCGATGCACGACGTGAAGCACACGCTCGCGGGCTTCGGGAAGATCCTCAAGGGCGGGCGCTTCAAGCAGCAGGACTACACGGACCTGCTCTCGCTGCTCTACTTCTTCGTCCGCCTCGCCCAGACCAAGGGCGCGATGGCGCTGGAACCGCACATCGAGAAGCCGGAAGAGAGCGCGGCCTTCCAGAAATACCCGAAGATCCTCGCCGACCATCACGCCACGGTGCTGATCTGCGACTATCTGCGCATGGTGGGGATGAACGCCGACGATCCGCACCAGATCGAGGACGCGATGGCGCGCGAGCTCAAGAAGATCAAGGAGGAGGAGCTCCACCCCTCGCACGCCATGCAGGCCATCGCCGACGCGCTGCCCGCGCTCGGCATCGTCGCGGCGGTGCTCGGCGTGATCAAGACCATGGGCTCCATCGACCAGCCGCCCGCGGTGCTGGGCAAGATGATCGGCGGCGCGCTCGTGGGCACCTTCCTCGGCGTGCTGCTCGCCTACGGGCTGATGGGGCCGCTCGCCGCGCGGCTCAAGGGCGTGGTGGAGGAGGAGAGCGCCTATTACGAGGTGATCCGCGCCGTCATCGTCGCGCATCTGCACGGCAACGCGCCGCAGGTCTCCGTCGAGGCGGGGCGCAAGGTCGCCCCCTCCCAGCACATGCCGAGCTTCCAGGAACTCGACGCCGCGCTGCAGGAACTCTCCATCGCCTGATGCGGGCGGCATCGGATGCCGCCCGTATCGCGCGCAGGTTTGTGTGGCGGCTGCGCGCCAAAACAAGGGCATACCAGCGGCCGCGCCGCTCTCGCACGGGTCAAAAACAGCGGCCGCTGGTATGATGTCGGCCGGCGGTCACGCCGGACGTATCGGGAGTCGAAGCAAGCGGCCGCTGTTATGCGGCCGGCGGCTTGACGGCGGGCGGGGGCCGGTGCACCGCCGCGGCATGGATCTGCCCGATTTCCAGCGCGCCCAGGCGCAGTCGCCCTTCCATGAGCTGCTCGGCATCCGCGTCGTGCTGTGGGAGGAGGGCTTCGCCCGGCTGCTCTGCACGCCGGGGCCGATGCACGCCAACCGCTCGGGCATCGTCCATGGCGGGGTGATGCTCGCGCTGCTCGACCAGGCCAACGCCTTCGCGGGGCTGCATTGCCCGCACCCCGGGCGGCGGCGGCACGCGGTGACGCTCGACCTGGATACGCGCTTCACCGGCCAGGCGCGGCTCGGCGTGCCGCTGATCGCGGAAGGGAAGCTCGTCACCGCCGGGCGCAACCTGTTCTTCGCGCGCGGCGAGGTGCGCGACGAGGCGGGCGCGCTGATCGCCTTCGGCGCCTCCACCCACCGCTACCGCAGCGGCAGCCACGCGCCCGAGGGCGTGCCCGTGGCCGAGGACCCGTCCTAGCGCCCCGCCGGCAGCCAGACGCGGAAGCAGGCCCCCTCGCCCGGCGCGCTCTCGATGAGAAGCTGCCCGCGGTGGCGGTTGACGATGTGCTTGACGATGGCGAGGCCGAGCCCCGTGTTGCCCTCGCTGCGGGCGCGCCCGCGGTCCACGCGGTAGAAGCGCTCGGTCAGGCGCGGGATGTGCTCGGGCGCGATGCCCGGCCCGTCGTCGCGCACCGCGAAGACGAGGCCCGGGCGCCCGGCCTGGTCCTGCGGGGCGGCCTCGATCGCCACCTCGGCGCGCGCGTGGCGCAGCGCATTGTCAAGCAGGTTGCGCGCCACCTGGGCGATCTGGTCGGCGTCGGCCGGCGCGGCGGGGGGCAGCGCCTCGGAGAGGGCGAGGCGCAGCGCCACCCCGCGCCGGGCGAAGAGCGGCTCCATCGCCGCCGCCTCGGCGCGCAGCAGCGCCGCCACATCGGCCGTGCCGGCGGGCGGCAGATGCTCGTTCGCCTCCACGCGCGAGAGGCCGAGCAGATCGTCCACCAGCCGGCGCATGCGCTCGGACTGCTCGGCCATGATGGCGAGGAAGCGCTGCTGCGCCGCCGGGTCGTCGGCGGCGGGGCCGCGCAGCGTCTCGATCAGCCCGATGATGGAGGCGAGCGGCGTGCGCAGCTCGTGCGAGGCGTTGGCGACGAAATCCACCCGCATGCGCTCCACCGCGCGGGCGGCGGTGCGGTCGGTCAGCACCACCACGATGCGCCCGCCATCGGCCAGCGGCGGGTTCATGGAGAGCACCTGCGCCGTCAGCTCCCGCGTCACCGCGGCGGGGAGGGTGAGATCGAGCTCCTGCGGCGCGCCCTCGGCCAGGGCGCGATCGAGCGCCGCGGCCATCAGCGGGTGGCGCAGCAGCGCCAGCACCATGCTCTGCCCCGTGCCCACGCCGAACAGCCGCCGCGCGGCCCGGTTGGCGCGCAGCAGGGTGCGGTCGGGGCCGAGGACCAGCAGCGGATCCGGCAGCGCCTCGACGATCGCCTCGTCGGCGGCGCGGAGCTGCCCGACCAGGGCGGCGCGCGCCTGCAGCGAGCGGGTGAGGCGCGCGAGCCCCTCCTCGATCTCGCCGAGGCCCGGCAGGTCGGGCACGGGCAGGGGCGCGCTGAAGGGGCCCTGCTCGGTCGCGGCGCGGCGCAGCGAATCCGACAGCCGCGCGAGGCCCGACAGCCACAGCCAGCCGATCAGCCCCCCCGCCGCCGCGCAGCCCAGCAGCGCGAGCCCCCCCGGCAGCGGCGCGAGTTCGCCCAGCGCCATCAGCAGCAGCAGCGCCGCCGCCGGCGCGCCGGCGAGCAGCGCCGTGACCGAGAGCAGGCGCGGCAGGGTGAGCATGCCGCCGGATCAGCTCCCCGCCGGGCCGGGCACGGGGGCGGGCTGCACCAGCATGGGCTCGCCCCCCGGCCGCAGCGCGAAGAGGGCGAGGCCGCGCTGCACCTGCCCGCCCTCCAGCAGCCGCACCGGCCCATCCGCGCCGAGGAAGGCGAGCCCGACGGGCGGCCTGCCTTCGCGCGCCGTGCGCGCGGCCAGGGCGGCCGCGTCATAGGCGGCGCCGGCGAGCCGGGGCGGGCGGCCCTCGAAGGCGGCCGCATACTGGCTGTCGAAGCGCTCGCGCCCCGCCGGATCGGGGCCGGGGAACAGGGCGCCGGCCAGGGCGGGCTCGTTGCCGAGCCCGGGCTCGGCGGCCCAGAGCGTGGTGCCGAGCAGGCGCGGCGGGCTGGGCAGGGCGGCCAGCGCCTGCGCCAGGCTGCGCGCCGCCTCCCCGGCATGGCCGATCAGCACCGCCTGCGCCTCGCCCGCGCGCATCGCCTCGGCGGCGGCGCCCACATCCCCGCCCCGGCCCGCCAGGTGGATCACCGGGGCGGGCCAGCCCGCCAGCGAGGCGGTGGCGCGCATGGCGGCGGCCAGGCGCTGGCCGAAGGCGTCATCGGCCGCGACCAGGCCGAAACGCCGCACCCCCTGCTCGCCCATGGCCTGCATCACGCGCCGCACCATCTGCGCGGGCGTGACGCCGAGCACCCAGACCTGGGCCGAGGCCTGGGTCTCGTCCGAGGTGAAGGCGAAGACGGGCAGCCCCGTGGCGCGCGCCACCGCCGCCGTCTCGCCCAGGGTCAGCGGGCCGGCCAGCGCCCGCGCCCCCTCCTCCGCCGCCGCGCGCGCCGCCGCCTCGGCCCCGGCGGGCGTGCCGCGCGTGTCGCGGGGCAGGAAGGCCACGCCGCGGTCGCCCTGGTCGTAGAGGGCGAGTTCGGCCGCCTGCAGCATGGCCTGCCCCAGCGGCGCATTGCCCCCCGAGAGCGGCAGCAGCAGCCCCACCCGCGCGGTGACCGGCGCGGCGGGCAGGGCGGCGGGCGGCGGCGCCAGGCTCGATCCGGGGCGCATGGGCGCCGGGAAGGGGCGGCGCGGCTCTTGCGGGGCGCAGCCGATCAGCGGAAGGAACAGGGCCGCGAGCACGCACCAGGATGGAAACCGACTCCGCATCCGACCTCCCTTCCCCCACCCCCTTCCCCGGGGGCGGGCTCACGCTCGTCGCCACGCCCATCGGCAACATGGGCGATCTCTCGCCCCGCGCCGCCGCCGCCCTGCGATCGGCGGAGGCGGTGCTGTGCGAGGACAGCAGGGTAACCGGGAAGCTGCTCGCGCGGCAGGGCATCTCGGTGACGATGATCGCCCTGCACGACCACAACGAGGCGGAACTCGCCCCGCGCCTGGTGGAGCGGATGCGCAAGGGCGCGCGGCTCGCCCTGGTCAGCGACGCCGGCACGCCGCTGCTCTCGGACCCGGGTTTCCGCCTGGTGCGCGCGGCCATCGCCGCGGGGCTCCCGGTGACGGCGATTCCGGGGCCGAGCGCGGCGCTGGCCGCCCTCACCCTCTCGGGCCTGCCGCCGCACCCCTTCCTGTTCCTCGGCTTCCTGCCGGCGAAGGAGGGGGCGCGGGCGGCGGAGATCGCCCGCCTTTCGGGCCTCGAGCGGGCGGGGCTCTCGGCCACGCTGATCCTCTACGAGGCGCCGCACCGGCTGGCGGCCAGCCTCGCCGCGCTCGCCGAGGGGCTGGGGCCCGACCGCCCCGCCGCCGTGGCGCGGGAGCTGACCAAGCGCTTCGAGGAGGTGCGGCGCGGCCCGCTGGGCGCGCTCGCCGCGCATTACGCGGTGCATGAGGCGCGCGGCGAGCTGGTGCTCTGCATCGGCCCCGCCCCGCCCCCGCCTGCGGCGGAGGGCGAGGCGCTGGACGCGCTGCTGCGCCGGGCGATGCAGAGCCTCTCGCTGCGCGACGCGGCGGCGAGCGTGGCCGCCGCCACCGGCCTGCCGCGCAAGCGCGTCTATGCCCGCGCGCTGGAGCTGGCGGGGGGATGACGCCGCGCCGGCGCATCCTCTGGGTGAACATCCTGTTCGGGGCGGGGCTCGCGCTCGGCCTGCCCTGGCTCGCCGGCGGGGTGCTCGCGCATCGCTGGGGGCCGGCGCGCGGCACGCTCTGGGCCACGCATCACGCCTATGCGGTGCGCAGCTTCTGGATGGTGCTGCTGGGCGCGCTGGCCGCCATGGCCGCCATGCCGGTGGGGGTGACGGAGCCGCTGCTCGTCCTCGTCTGGCTCTATGGCGCGGCGCGGGTGACGCGCGGCTTCCTCGCCTGGGAGCGCGAGGAGTGGATCACCGATCCGGGGCGTTTCCTCTGATACGGGCGGCATGACACGCCGCCCGTTTCGCGCAGGCCGGGTTGGCGGGCGGCGGCGCGCCAGAACACAGGCATGCCAGCGGCCGCGCCGCCTCCCCGAGAGTCGAAGACAGCGGCCGCCGGCATGACCTCGCCCGGCGTCGCCTAGCGCGCGGGGACCGCCTGCACCACGCGCCGGCCGACGGCCACCGCGCCCGCGGGCAGGGCGGCGAACATGTCCTTCTCGGCCTCGATCAGCGTCACCCCGGCGAGGCGCCGCGCGAGCCGCCGACCGCAGCGCTCCCACAGCCCCGCGCCGCGCAGCGCGAAGCGCCAGGGAAAGGGCGGCACGAAGAGCGCCGCCTCGCGCCGCAGCACATGGAAGAGCTGCGCCTCCAGCAGCCGCTGCAACTGGCCGCGCGAATAGGGCCGGCCCTGGCCGAAGGGGGTGTGGTCGAACAGCGCCCAGCAGCCCAGCCGGTTGGGCGCGACCACCAGCAGGCGGCCATCGTCGCGCAGCACGCGCCAGCACTCGCGCAGCAGGGGGCGGGCGCGCTCGCTCGCCTCCAGCCCATGCACGAGGAGAATCCGGTCCAGGCTGCGGTCGGGCAGGGGCAGCTCGTGATCGTCGGTCAGGGCGCAGCCCGGGGCGGGGCCGAAGCTCGCGGGCACCAGCGCGATGCGCCGGCCCCGCTGCCCGGCCCAGAGGCCCATGTAGGGCGCGGCCCAGCCGAGGCCGAGCACATCGAGCCCCGTGCAGTCCGGCCACAGCGCCGCGATGCGCTGGCCGAGCAGCCGCGCCGCCGCCTGGCCGGGCGGGCTGGCGTAGAACTCGGGCAGGCCGTGGACCTCTCCGCTCATGCGGGGGATATAGGCCGCGCCACGCCGCCGAGGGAGGCCGCCATGCCGCTTGCCATCGAGCCCATCCCCATCCTGCAGGACAATTACGCCTGGTTCCTGCGCGACACGGCGACGGGCATGACCGCCGTGGCCGACGCCGCCGAAGCCGCGCCGGTCGCAGCCTTCATCGAGGCGCGCGGCGGGCGGCTCGACTGGCTGCTCATCACGCACCACCACGGCGACCACATCGCAGGCATCCCCGAACTCGCGGCGCGCTACGGGGCGAGGATCGCGGGCGCGGCGGCGGATGCGCACCGGCTGCCGAAGCTCGACCTCGCGCTGAAGCCGGGCGATCGCTTCGCGCTGGGCGAGAGCGAGGCGGTGATCCTCGACAGCCCCGGCCACACGCGCGGGCACATCGCCTGGCATTTCCCCGACGGACCCGCCGTGCTCTGCGGCGACACCATGTTCGCCGCGGGCTGCGGGCGGCTGCTGGAGGGCACGGCGGAGGAGATGTTCGCCTCGCTGCGCGCGCTGGGCGCCCTGCCGCCGGAGACGCGGGTGTGCTGCGGGCACGAATACACCCTCTCCAACCTGCGCTTCGCCCGGCATGTGGAGCCGCAGAACGCGGCCATCGCCGCCTTCGCGGCCGAGGCCGAGGCGCGGCGCGCGCAGGGCCTTCCCACCGTGCCCACCACCATCGCCCTCGAGCACGCCATCAACCCCTTCCTGCGCGCGAAGGACGTGGCGGAGCTTGCCGCCCGCCGCGCGGCGAAGGACAGTTTCCGCTGAGGAGAAACGCCATGCGAATCCACTATTCCGCCGCCAGCCCCTATGTCCGCAAATGCGTGGCGGTGGCGCTGCACCACGGGCTGCCGCTCGAGCGCGTTCCCTCGAACCCGCATCTCAGCCCCGATCACCTGCTGGCGGACAACCCGCTCTCCAAGGTGCCCTCGCTGGTGACGGACGAGGGGCTCGCGCTGAACGACAGCCCGATCATCTGCGAGTATCTCGACCACATCGGCGCGGGGCCCAAGCTCTTCCCCGCCCCCGGCCCGGCGCGCTGGAAGGCGCTCGCCATGGCCGCGCTGGCGGATGGCATCCTCGACGCCGCGGTGGGCCGACGCATGTCCTCGCAGCTTCCACAGGACGAGGCGCGGCAGAAGTACGACGCGCGCCAGAAGGCCGCCATCACCCGCGCCCTGGATGCGCTCGAGACGGGCGAGCTCTCGGGCCCGCTCGACATCGGCAGGCTCGGCGTGGTCTGCGCGCTCGGCTACCTCGACTTCCGCTTCGGCCACGAGGACTGGCGGCCCGGCCGCCCCCGCCTCGCCGCCTTCTACGAAGCGCAAATGAAGAATCCGATCTTCGCGGACACCATCCCGCAGGGGTGAGGCCGCGATGAACCTGGCCGATCCCGCGCTGGAGGCGGCGGCGGTGATCGCCGCCCTCGGCCTCCAGCCGCATCCGGAGGGCGGGCATTTCCGCGAGATCTGGCGCGACGCGCCCGAGGGCGGCGGGCGCGGGGCGGGCACGGCGATCTACTACCTGCTCGCCGCCGGCGAGCGCAGCCACTGGCACCGGGTGGATGCGGCCGAGGCCTGGCACTGGTATGCGGGCGCGCCGCTCGCGCTTCTCCTCTCGCCCGACGGGCGCGCGGCCGAGCGGCATCTGCTCGGCCCCGATCTCGGCGCGGGCCAGGCGCCCTTCCGCCTGGTGCCCAAGGGCTGGTGGCAGGCGGCCGAGCCGCTCGGGCGCTGGGCGCTGCTGGGCTGCACCGTCAGCCCCGCCTTCGAGTTCGCGGGGTTCCAGATGGCGCCGCCCGGCTGGGCGCCGGGGGGCGCGACATGAGCACCAGCCTGGCCTGGGACGAGCGCTACGCCAGCGGGGAGTTCCAGTTCGGCGAGGCCCCGAACGACTATCTGCGCGCCCAGTCCTGGCGCTTCCCGCCCGGGGGCCGCGCGCTCTGCGTGGGCGATGGCGAGGGGCGCAACGGCGTCTTCCTCGCCGGGCTCGGCCTCTCGGTCACGACCATCGACTGGTCGCCCGTGGGGGTGGAGAAGGCGCGGGCGCTGGCGGCGCGGCGCGGCGTGGCGCTGGACGCGCGGGTGGCGGACGCCGCCCTCTGGGACTACCCGGCCGAGGGGTTCGACCTCATCGCCTGGATCTACCTGCACCTGCCGCCCGCCGAGCGCGCCGCTGCCGCCGCCGGCTGCCTGCGCGCCCTGCGCCCGGGCGGGCTGCTGGTGCTGGAATGCTTCTCCCCCGCGCAGGAGGGGCGGCGCAGCGGCGGGCCGAAACTGCCCGAGCTGCTCTGGACGCGCGCCATCGCCGAAACCCTCTTCGCCCCGCTCGAGGTGATGGAGGTGACGGAGGGGGCGGTGCGCCTGGACGAGGGCCCACGCCACCAGGGGCTCGCGGAGGTGGTGCGGGGCGTCTGGCGGAAGCCCTGATCAGCGCGCGGGCAGGCGCAGGCAGCGCGCCAGCGCGGCGCGGATGGCCGCGGCCGCACCCTCCAGCCCCATCGCGCCCTGGGGAAAGCCGTCCAGGGCGATCTCCACCGCCCCGCCTCCCCCGGCGAGCAGCCGTGCGATCTCGGGCGCGCCATGCGCGTCGGCCCGCCAGACCGGCTCCAGCGGGTTGTGGCGCAGGAAGGGGGCGGCCAGGCGTTGGCCCGGCTTCTCGAAGGCGATCTCCAGCCGAGCCGGCATGGGAGAGCGGAACTCCGCCTCCACGATGGGATTGAGCGGCCCGTCGCAGAACAGGGCGAGCTGGCGGAGCTGGCCCGGCCCCGCGGCCAGAGCGGTGGCGCGCCCCTGCGTCTCCAGCCGCCAGGCGCCGGGCGCGGAGGGAGGGGGGCGCCCCGCCTCCGGCTGCGTCGCGGGCGGCGGCGGGCCGGCGGGCATCGCCACCGGCGCGAAGCGGTCTCCGTCCCAGGCCATGGCGCGGTTGCCCAGCACCACCACGTCCCGATCCGCACCGGGGCGGATGGAGACGCCCTCCACGAAGCCGTCGAAGACCCGGCGATATCCGCCCGGCACGCTGACGAAGACCTGCACCGGGCAGGCGGCCCCGCGGCAGAAAGCCCCCGCCGCGCCGAGGCAGCTCACCCCCGCCACATCCAGCACGAGATCGGGCACGCCATCGGGCGAGAGATTGGCGCGGCGCAGGAAATCCGGCCCGAAGCTGGGCGCCTGGCCGGAGCGAGCGAGGCAACCCTGGGTCAGCTCGCGCTTGAGCTGCTCCACCTCCGGCGGTTCGGCCGGCTGGGCGCGCAGGGGGGCGTCCAGCCCCGGCAGGAGCAGGGCGAGAAGGGCAGTCAGGAGGCGGGGGCGGCGCACGCCGCCATCATGCGGGCCGCGCCGTCCGGGTCAACGAGAGGATGATCGCGCGGCGCGGCCCAGGCGTCAGGAGGGGGTGCGCACCCGCTCCACCCCGCCCGGGGCGGGCAGGCCGCGCGCGCGCAGGCAGCGGCGATAGGCGTTCCACTGCGCGTCCAGCAGCTCCTGGCGCAGCCGCGCCGTCAGCTCGGGGTTCTCCGGGTTGGCGCGGCGGCTGATCTCGCGCACATCCGGCGCGGCCATCGCCTCGGCGCGGCATTCGGCGTTGTCCATGGCGGGCATGGCGGGCGCGGGCGGCTGCAGCGCGGCGCAGCCGGCGAGCAGCAGGGCGAGCGGCAGGGCGAATCGCGTCATGCGGCGAGCCAGTCCTCGATCAGCCGGCGCGCGATGGAATCGGCGCGCGGCAGGTGGAAGCCATGGGCGGCGTGGTCGCGGATCTGCGCGCGGGTGAACCAGCGCGCGTCGCGCAGCTCCTCGGGGTCGATCTCGATCTCCTCCGTAAGCCCCTCGGCGTGGAAGCCGACCATGATGGAGGCCGGGAAGGGCCAGGGCTGCGAGGAGTGATAGGCCACGGCGCCCACCCGCACGCCCGTCTCCTCCAGCACCTCGCGGCGCACCGCCTCCTCGAAGCTCTCCCCCGGCTCCACGAAGCCCGCCAGCGTCGAATACATCGCCACATTCGGAAAGCGGTGGGAGTGGCCGAGCAGGCAGGAATCGCCGCGCACCACCAGCATGATCACGGCCGGGTCGGTGCGCGGGAAATGCTGCGCGCCGCAGGCGGTGCAGACCATGGCGTGGCCGGCGCTGCGCGGCTCGCACACCCCGCCGCAGACGCCGCAGAAACGGTGCTTCACGCGCCAGTGCATCAGCCCGCGGGCGTGGGCCAGCACGCTCGCCTCGCCCTCGGGCAGCAGACCGGCCACGGCGCGCAGATCGGCGAAGCCGCCCATGCCGGGGGGCAGCAGCGGAAGCGGGTCATCGGCGGCGGAGCAGTCCACGGCGAAGACGGGCCGCCCGGCCCAGAGGCCGAGGAAGGCCCAGGGGCCGCCGGCCATGCGCAGCGCCTCGGCGGCCTCGCGCGTCAGCAGCACCGCCTCGGGCCGTCCCTCCTCCACGCCCTTCATCAGGCTGCGCGCGCGCCAGACGGGGACGAAGAGCGCCTCCTCCGAGGCCAGGGCGGCGGCGATCCACTCCGCGTCGTCGCGCCGCTTGCCGGCGCGGTCGAGCGGGCTGCCGGTGTAGACATTGGCGCGGCGGGCGGGGATGGCGAGCATGGCGCGCACCCTACGCCGGGCGCCGGGGCGCGCCAATCTGGCCGCCCCCCATGCCAGGACGGCGCGGGCGTGCTATATGTCCCACCGGAAGGTCGGCGCGGACGGGCTCCCCGCCAACCCGGTCAGGTCCGGAAGGAAGCAGCCGTAACGGGTTCTCGCTCGGGTCGCTCACCGGCCTTCCACCCCTCCGCCCCGAGCCACCAGGACGCATGACGAGCGAGCGCGACCGCGACGCGGGCCCCGAGGAGGAGGGCCTCCCCGACCCGCCCGCGCCCGAGGGCCCGGGCCTGTTCGGCTTCGCCGAGGCGCCAGCGCCCGCCCCCGCGCCGCCCCCGCCCGCGGCGGCGCCCGCCGCGAAGCCCGCGCCCTATCGCGTGCTGGCGCGCAAATACCGCCCGCAGAGCTTCGACGACCTGATCGGGCAGGAGGCGCTGGTGCGCACCCTGCGCAACGCCTTCGCGCGCGGGCGCGTGCACCATGCCTTCCTGCTCACGGGCGTTCGCGGCGTGGGCAAGACCACCACCGCGCGCATCATCGCCCGCGCGCTGAACTGCATCGGCCCCGACGGCACGGGCGGCCCCACCGCCGACCCCTGCGGCGCCTGCTCCGAATGCCGGGCCATCCTCGCCGACCGCCACCCGGACGTGATCGAGATGGACGCCGCCTCCAACCGCGGCATCGACGATGTGCGCGAGCTGCGCGAGGCGCTGCGCTTCCGCCCCGCCCAGGGCCGGCAGAAGGTGTTCATCCTCGACGAGGTCCACATGCTGACGGAGCAGGCCTTCAACGCCCTGCTCAAGTCGCTGGAGGAGCCGCCGCCCGCCATCACCTTCATCCTCGCCACCACCGAGCTGCGCAAGGTCCCCGTCACCATCCGCAGCCGCTGCCAGACCTTCGCGCTCAAGCGCGTGCCGGAGGCGCGGCTGCGCGCGCATTTCGGCAAGGTCGCCGCGCAGGAGGGCTTCGCGGCGGAGGAGGACGCGCTGGCCATGCTCGCCCGCGCCGCGGACGGCTCGGTGCGCGACGGGCTCTCGCTGCTCGACCAGGCCATCGCGCTGGCCGGCGAGGGCGGGGCGGTGCGCGCCGAGAGCGTGCGCGAGATGCTGGGCCTCGCCGACCGCACCCTGGTCTTCGACATTCTGGAGGCGGTGATGGCGGGCGATCTGCCCGCCGCGCTCGCCCGCTTCGGCGAGGCGCATGAGCGCGGGGCGGACCCGCACTCGGTGCTGACCGACATGCTGGAGCAGGTGCACATGCTCACGCGCTTCGCCGCCATCCCGGCGCTGCGCGAGGAACCGGGCCTGCCGGAGAACGAGCGCGTGCGCGGCGCGGCGCTGGCCGCGCGCCTTTCCGTGCCGGTGCTGACCCGCGCCTGGCAGATGCTGCTCAAGGGCCTCGAGGAGCTGCGCGAGGCGCCGGACCGCCGCGCGGCGGCGGAGATGATCCTGATCCGCCTCGCCCATGTGGCGGAGATGCCCACGCCGGGCGACACCCTCAAGCGCCTCGAATCGGGGGCCGCGGCCCCGGCCGGTGCGGCCCC
>JBKBSR010000026.1:0-15872 GCA_046291055.1 Roseococcus sp. | reverse complement strand
GCCTTCCGCCCCCTCGCCGAGGGCAATTGCCCGTTGGTGCGAAGCTATCCCCGTCAACCCGCGTCTGGCCCCTCTTGGGGGCCGCCCGCCCACAGAGGCTCACGCATGGATGACATCTTCGGAATCCCCGCGCCGCTGCTCTTCGGGCAACTCCTGCTCGGGCTGATCAACGGGGCCTTCTACGCCCTGCTCTCGCTCGGGCTCGCCGTCATCTTCGGCATGCTGAACGTTATCAACTTCACGCACGGCGCGCAGTTCATGATGGGCGCCTTCGTCGCCTGGATGCTGCTGAACTGGGCGGGGCTCGGCTACTGGTGGGCGCTGCTGCTCGCACCCCTCCTGGTGGGGCTGACCGGCGTGCTGATCGAGCGGACGATGATCAGCCGGTTGTACAAGCTCGACCACCTCTACGGGCTGCTGCTGACCTTCGGCGTGGGCCTCGTCATCGAGGGCGTGTTCCGCAACGAATTCGGCAGCTCCGGCATGCCCTACCGCATCCCGGCCGAGCTGCAGGGGAGCTGGGATCTCGGCTTCATGTTCATGCCGATCTACCGCGGCTGGGTGGTGATCGTCGCCATCGTCATGTGCCTCGCCACCTGGCTGGTGATCGAGAAGACCAAGATCGGCTCCTACCTGCGCGCGGCCACCGAGAATCCGGCGCTGGTGCAGGCCTTCGGCATCAACGTGCCGCGCATGATGACGCTGACCTACGGCGCGGGCGTGGCGCTGGCCGCCTTCGCGGGCGTGCTGGCCGCGCCGATCTATTCCGTGAACCCGCAGATGGGGGCGAACCTGATCATCATCGTCTTCGCCGTCGTCGTGATCGGCGGCATGGGCTCCATCCTCGGCTCCGTGGTGACGGGCTTCGGGCTCGGCGTCATCGAGGGGCTGACCAAGGTGTTCTGGCCGGAGGCCTCCTCCACCGTGATCTTCGTCGTCATGGCCATCGTGCTGCTCACGCGGCCGGCCGGCCTGTTCGGGAGGGCCTGAGACATGGCGGCTCCCGGCGGATTCTCCGGCACGGACTACAAGCAGGAGGACACGCTCCTCCTCGGCTTCACGCGCACCCAGCTCATCGCCTTCGCGATCATGGTGGCGTTCATCGCCGTCAGCCCCTTCTTCCTCTATCCCGTCTTCCTGATGAAGGTGCTGTGCTTCGCGCTCTTCGCCTGCGCCTTCAACCTGCTGATCGGCTATGTGGGGCTGCTCAGCTTCGGGCACGCCGCCTATTTCGGCATGGGCGGCTATCTCGCGGGCCATGCGGCCAAGGTCTGGGGCCTGCCGCCCGAGCTCGCCATCCTGCTCGGCGGCGCGACGGGCGCGGCGCTCGGCCTCGTGATCGGCGCCATCGCCATCCGCCGCCAGGGCATCTACTTCGCCATGATCACCCTGGCCTTCGCGCAGATGGTGTATTTCTTCTGCCTGCAGGCCGAGTTCACGGGCGGCGAGGACGGCATCCAGGCCATTCCGCGCGGCGTGCTCTTCGGCGTGTTCGACCTGCGCTCGGACATGACGATGTACTGGGTGGTGGCGGCGATCTTCCTCATCGGCTTCCTGCTGATCCACCGCATCATCCACTCGCCTTTCGGCATGGTGCTGAAGTCCATCCGCGAGAACGAGCCGCGCGCCACCTCGCTCGGCTACCGCACGGACGACTACAAGCTCATGGCCTTCGTGCTCTCGGCCGCGCTGTCGGGCGTGGCGGGCGGGGCCAAGGCCATCGTCTTCGGCATCGCCACGCTGACCGACGTGTTCTGGACCATGTCGGGCGAGGTGGTGCTCATGTCGCTGGTGGGCGGGCTCGGCACCATCTTCGGCCCCGTGATGGGCGCGGCGGTGATCATCACCATGCAGAACTACCTCGCGGAGTTCGGCGCCTGGGTGACGGTGATCCAGGGCGTGATCTTCGTGCTCTGCGTGCTCGCCTTCCGCCGCGGCATCGTGGGCGAGATCGGAAACTGGCTGCGCGTGCGGCTCTGACGAACGGGGCTCCGACGCCGGAGGAGACGCAGGGTTCACGGGGCGTTCGGCGCAGTCTCCGCACGAGACCGCGCCAAGGCTCTGCTGCCGCGCACGCGGGCGGCAGCCGAGCCGCGTTCGGGCGGCATGCCATGCCCCCCGTATCGGTCGATGAGGGGCCGAAAAGTCGGAAGCGGCCTGAAAAGCCCCTCGGCGGCGTGCGACGGGCCGGCGGGACCGGCGGCTGGGCGCCCGGCCTCCGCCGCTGTCCCGGCGCACGCCTTGGCGCGCGCAGTGCGGGTCAGGCGCGACCATGCCGCTGGCCTGCCGCGCAGACAGCCGGAGCTCCGGCCCCCACAGCTTCGGCTGCGCGGCGGCGCCAGCGCTCTCCTTCCCGCCGGCCTATCGGCGAGGTCTCGTCCAAGCAGAAGCACGAAAGCCGAGGCGCGCCATGTCCGCACCGAAGGCGGGCGACCAAGGCTCCAGCATGCCGGGCGTGGCCATGCACGCAGGTCACCGAGGTCATGCTGAGGCCTGGCACACGGCTCACAGGGGGTCGCTAGGCCGGTGTCCGAGGCGTGGGCCCTCGCGCGCCGGGATGCGGCCCGTCGTTCAGGCCGCTCTCCCACTCCGGCTTGCCGCACGCCCCCCGGAGTCGCCGCAGGATGCGGGGATCGCGAGGCCCAGTGCGACCGCTGCACCAACCGGCAGTCGCACCCGCTCGTCCATGACGGACAGTCCAGGCGGCCTGTCGCGCGGATGCGGCTCGACCCGGCCACCATGGCGCGCGCCCCAGGGTGCGATCATGGCCCGCCGCCGCGCGCGGGGCTGGTAGCGGGCGATGGCCCCGTCCCCGTCCCCGTCCCCGTCCCCGTCCCGGCCCCCGTGTCGGACAACGCAGGGCACCACGGACTGGGAGTCCCGTCGATCACTTCGACAGTGAGCGGCCCCTCGATGACACCCTCGCTGGTCCAGACTTCCAGCGGCACCATGATGCGGCCTGGACTTCCGCCAGTGTCCGCACTTCGGCCAGCGGCAGGCGCCGCCCCCATCGCCCCGCCGCCCTCCCCGCGCCTCTCCATCGCCGGGCGCTGCACACATCTGAACTCGGCGATGATCCCCATCATGTTGGGCAGGATGCGGATGCGGTCGGCGAGCTGCCCACCGAGCGTGACGCCGGTGCTCCGCCACAGCCGCCCTCCGGCGATCCGGAAGGACGCCGGCTCGCCGACCCGCGCCGTATAACGCACAGGCTCGTCGCCGACCCTCAGATAGGGCGTGCGGATCACCTCTATCCGCAGCGCCCGCGTCAGGTCCGCCTCGCCGCCGGGCAGGCGCGGAAGCGTGATCTGGCGCGGAGCGCATCCGAAGGCGCGTTCATCCTTGTTCGACAGCGGTTTGCGGTCCAGCGCTTCCTGCCGCAGCCTCTGCATGGCCTCCGGCAGATCCGCCGCGGACACCCAGCATTCCCGGATCTGGAGTTCCGCACGCCGCCACCATGATGGAACCGAGAGGATGGCCGAAAGCGTGTGGGTTTCCAGCGTGTGGGTGTCCTCATTCGGACCTGACCTGCGGGGCGCCAGGATCCATCCGAAGGCGGCGCGCGCCCTGGCCGGCTCGTCGGTCGCGTTTTCGCTGCCGAAGCCGACGACAAAGGGCTGATCCTGTCCGCCCGCGAAGCGGCGCGCCAGCGAGGCGACGACTTCCTGCGCCGCCCCCTCGCGGCCCGCGACGTTGCCCATCAGGAAGCTCAGCGCGATCCCGTCCTCGACGCGCGATTCGATCCTCTGGGTCGCGTTGCGTGGCGCCAGGCCATAGGCATAGACGTCGATGGGCACCCGTTGAAGCGCGGCGCGCAGCCGCCCCCAGCCCGACGCATCCCCTTGGCCCGGGAGAGGCTCGGCCCTCAGGCGGCAGGCACCGTCTCCACCGCGCACCAGCCGCAAATGCACGAAATGGGACAGCGGCTGGCCGTCCGGCCCCAGCGCGTCATTCGACGAGGCAGGGAGGCCAGCCGGCCGGGAGAAGGCCATGCGGCGCATCTGCGCAGCCGCGCAGCGCACCTCCGCCGCGTTGACGCGCACCTGGATCACACGTTGCTCGTCGATCACAGCTTGCTGGTCCGGGTGGCCTCGCGTGCCCCCGCAGTCCCTTCGAGGCTCGAGCAACGCCCTCCGCATAGTGTTGGGCACGAAGGCGTGGTCGAAGACGATGCACTCCGCAAAGGAGGATGGCGTCGCCTGGCCGGTGCCCAGCAGTGCTTCCCCCAGGGCCCGCATGCCGGGAGAGCCGGGGCGCCCCGGTTCCATCGCCTCGGCGAGCTGATGCAGCAGCAGAACCTCCTCTCGCAGCCGAAACACCGAGGGACAGGGGATCTCGATGTATCTGCCTTCGATGAGGCCGGTTATGGGCGCATTCGGGCTGGCCCGGCGCAACATTTCTGCCTCCCGGTCATCGAGCAGCCTGATCCGTTCGGGCGGCAGGTCGGCCTGATCGGGCCGGGGACGGCATTGCTCGACCAGGGTCACGTAGTCCGGCAGCCTGTGCCGGAGGCCGTCCCCCATGCCCAGCCGCGCGGCGATGGGGGAGAGGATCTGCCTGCTGATCTCCTCGATCCTGCCCTCATAATCCTTGCGGGCGATCTCATTGAACCGGGCGCGGGCCGTTTGAACGAGTTCGTCCAGCCGCGCGGCGAAACCGGCAATGTCATCGTCCGGCACGGGCTGGCCTTCCTCTCCGCCAGAAGCGGCGACACCGGGTGCGGCCACTCTTCGGAAGCAGGCTAGCAGGCGATCCTGCGGCTTCTGCTCTGTCGAGACGGGCGACATGTGCTGCTGCACGGCTTCGCAGAGGCGCGCCCCCAGCAGCTCGCGCACATCGGCAAGGGAGGGGGGCGGGTCCGAGAGGCGGAGGATGCCCAAGGCGCGCTGTTGCACCCCGAGGTCGATCTCCGGCTCCAGGGTCAACAGCCAGTCATGATACAGACGCTGCGCGTCGGCATCGCGCAGCGACTGGAGCTTCTCGTCGTTCACGGCCCCGAGACCCACCGTAATGACCGCCAATCCCCGGCGAGACCGGGGGGGAATCACGGTGGCGTCGAACACCATCTGAAGGATGGTGTTGCCCTCTATGTCATGCCGGTCGTCGAGCGTGGCCCGGGTGCGCTCGGCCCGAAGCAGCTCGCGGAAGTAGCTCAACTGCCGATACCGCGCGACGGTGGGCTGGCGGTCCTCGTCGAACGGCGTCGACTCCCGCCTGGACTCTTCGACCGTCCCTTGCGGTGGCGCCTGCCCGGCGGCGACCGCGGACACCTGGCGCCGCCGCTCCTCCGTGCTGCCCAGGCTGCGGAACGGCTGCAGCGGGGCTTCGTCAAGGCCGCGGAGCTGGCGATTGATCCAGTTGACGTGCTCCAGCCGGTCATCGACAAGGCGTTCGCGGGTGTAGATCTCCGCGCTCCCGAGAAAGACGCGCCCGGGCGGCTCGCAGGCCGCGCCGAGCGACCGACAGAGCGACCGCTTGAGCGCGTGATCGAGATCGGCAGCGACGAAGATCCAGAGCAGCAGCACGGCGCAGGCTGCCCCGAGAAGGCGCGGCCAATGCGCGAGCGCCCAGGCCAGGGCCCTGGTCAGCCGGTCCCAGCCCGGCCGCAGCCACGCCGCGCTGGGCGTGGGCGATGACTCACTCATGAAGGGCCACCGCAGCGCGACGGGCTTCCATCGCCGCGACGCGCCGTTCGAGGAGGAGGAGAACCTCCTCGAGCACCACCTTGCGGGCAAGGCGGCAGAACAGGGTCTCGCTGCCCGCCAAGCTGCCGTGCTCGAACCACTTGTTCGCGGGCGCCCCGCCGCCGCAGAAGGCGAAGAAGGCGCAGCTCCTGCGGCAGGCCTCCACGCCGGCGGCGATGTCGGCGGCGAGGCGCGATGCCCGGATGCGCTGCGCGATGGGCGCGATCCCCTCTTCGCACAGGTTGCCGAAGGAGAAGCTCCCGTACTCGCCGGCCGGCGCCCCGAGAAGTTCGGGCGAGAAGCTCGCCACATTCCCCTCCACGTCCACGGAGACGATCCGCAGGGGATCGGCCTGGTCGCTCAGCAGCCCGGGTCTCGCGTGCAGCAGCGCGCCCTCGGCCTCGATCGCCTCGCGCAGCAGGAGCGCGCCCGGCTCGGCTTCCATGCAGGCGAGGAAGCGGCGGAAGAACTCCCGGAACAGATCATCGGCGCCGGCAAGGCTGCTGGCCCTGTTGTCCCCCTCCACCTCCTCGATGTTGAAGCCCACCCGGCGCAGGCCCTCCGCGCGATAGAAGGCGTACAGCCGTTCAGGCTCGGACAGATGCGCGCGGGTCAGAACCGTGATGACGTGGAAGTCGAGGCCCGCGTCCTGCAGCACCCTGACCGCGCCCATGACCAGCGGGTGGGTCGCCCGCCCGGAGCGGGTGCGCCGCCGTGCATCGTGCAGATCGGCCGGCCCGTCCAGCGAGAGGCCAAGGCGCAGCCGCTTCGCCCGCGCAAGCCGCACCCATGTCTCGTCGAGCCCGATCCCGTTCGTCTGGATCGCGTGCGAGAACACGCGCCCCGCCGCCATGTGCAGCCGGTCGATCGCCTGCGCATACCATGCGGCCGGCAGGACCAGAGGCTCTCCGGCGTGCCAGACAACCGTCGCGTCCAGCGCCGTCAACGGATGGGCGAGGAGGCGCGCCCCGATCGCATCGAGCACCTCCGGGCGCATCACGCTGCGCTTGTCGCGGCGCGGCAGGTAGCAGTAGTCGCAGGCGATGTTGCAGTAGGGCGTGGGCTGCAGGACGACCAACCGCACCACGTCCATGTCCTGCAGCGGACGCATTTACCAGTTGCGCCAGTTCGGGAAGTTGAACCAGTGGTTGGGCCAGTTGAACCACTGCGCCAGCTTCGCCTCTCCCGTCTCGGCCGGCGCCATGGCCGACGGCGTCAGCCCCTGCGCAGCGGCCCTGCGGCGAAGCTCTGCGACGCGCTGCTCGAAGCCCGGTGGCGGAGGGTCCTGCATCACGGCCGCCGCCGCAGGCCCCGGATGGGCCGCGCCGCCGCTCAAGGCCGCGCCGAATGCCGAGAGCCAAGCGAGACATCGCGCCCGGAGGCCGGTCAGGACGGAACCCGAGGAACGAGATCTGCGCGAAAGCCTGCGCATGATGCCTCCTGTCACCATGCATCCAGCAAAGATTAGCACCCGCCGCGCCGACGCGCCAACGCGCAATCAACCCGCGAAAGGATCCCTCAGCGCAATGGTGTCGTCCCGCTCCGGCGAGGTGGAGAGCATCATCACCGGCGCCTCCACCAGCTCCTCGATGCGCCGGACGTATTTCACCGCCTGGGCCGGCAGCTCGGCATAGCTGCGCGCGCCGCGGGTGGAGCCCGCCCAGCCCTCCATCACCTCGTACACCGGCTCGGCCGCCGCCTGGGCGCGCATGGCGAAGGGCAGGCGGCGCAGCAGCTCGCCATTCACGCGATAGCCGGTGCAGATCTTCAGCTCCGGCAGCCCGTCCAGCACGTCGAGCTTGGTGAGCACCAGGCCCTGCACGCCGCCGATCTTGACCGCCTGGCGCACCATCGCCGCGTCGAACCAGCCGCAGCGGCGCGGCCGGCCCGTGACGGTGCCGAACTCGTGCCCGCGCTCGCCCAGCAGCCGGCCCGTTTCGTCGTGCAGCTCCGTCGGGAAGGGGCCGGAGCCCACGCGCGTCGTGTAGGCCTTGGCGATGCCGAGCACGAGGCCGATGGCGTCCGGCCCCACCCCGGCCCCGGCCGCGGCGTTGCCGGCCACCGTGTTGCTGCTGGTCACGTAGGGGTAGGTGCCGTGGTCCACGTCCAGCATCACCGCCTGCGCGCCCTCGAACAGCACGCGCCGGCCCTCGCGGCGGGCGGCCTCCAGCCGCTCCCAGACCGGCTCGGCATAGGGCAGCAGGGCGGGCGCCAGCGCCATCAGCGCGTCGAACAGCGCCGCCTTCTCGAAGGTGGCCGCGCCGAGGCCGCGCAGCAGCGCGTTGTGGTGCAGCAGCAGCTCGTCGAGCTTGGCCGAGACCGTCTCCGGCTCCGCGAGGTCGCAGAGGCGGATGGCGCGCCGGCCCACCTTGTCCTCGTAGGCGGGGCCGATGCCGCGGCCCGTGGTGCCGATCTTGTCCTGCCCGCGCGCCGCCTCGCGCGCGCGGTCGAGGGCGGGGTGCAGCGGCAGGATCAGCGGCGTGTTCTCGGCGATGCGCAGGTTGTGCGGGCCGACATCGAGCCCCTGCGCGCGCAGCTTGCCGATCTCGGCGAGCAGCGCCTCGGGGTCCAGCACCACCCCGTTGCCGATGAGCCCGAGCTTGCCGCGCACGATGCCCGAGGGCAGCAGCGAGAGCTTGTAGGTGTTGCCCCCCACCACCAGGGTGTGGCCGGCGTTGTGCCCGCCCTGGAAGCGCACCACGATGTCGGCGCGGCTGGCGAGCCAGTCCACCACCTTGCCCTTGCCCTCGTCGCCCCACTGGGCGCCGATCACGGCGACATTGGCCATCAGTCCGAACCTTCCTCATCGAGGGGCCGCGCCGCGGCCCCGTCCCAGACATGGGAGCAGCGCAGCCGCCGCGCGTCCTCCGCCGCCGAGAGGGCGGCCACCGTGGCGAAGCCCTGCGCGCGCAGCGCCTCGCCCGCCGCGGGGGGCGTTCCGGGCGGCAGGAAGCAGCGCGGCCGGCGCGGCATGGCCGGCGCGGCGCGCAGCACCGCGTCCGGGTAGAGCGTCATGCCCGTCGCGGGCTCGTCATTGGCCGAGAGGTAGCGCCCGCCGCGCGCCAGCTCGCCCGTCGCGCCGGGGCCGAAGATCGTGAAGGCGACGCCCACGTGATAGCGGAAGCCGCGGAACTCCACCGGGTCGAGCGTCACGCGCAGGCCGGGCGCGCGGCGCGCGATGGCCTCGATCACCTCGCGCGCATTGGCCGCGATGGCGCGCGCCGCCTCGGGCAGCGCCAGCGCGTCCAGAACCGCGAGCGCGCCCGGCGCGGGGCCCGCCGCGGCCAGCAGCGGCGGCAGCAGCGCCGCCACCGGCCCCGCCTCGCCGGCCAGCGCGGCGACCGCGGCCGCGTCCTTGCGGTCGAGCGCGCGGATCAGCCGCCCCGCGAGCGGCGCAGCCAGCCCCGCCGCCTCGAGCAGCGTGGAGGCCATGCGCGGCAGGGTGATGTCGAGCGTGACGCCGCCGATGCCCAGGCGCGAGAGCGCCTCGGTCGCCACCAGCGCCACCTCCGCATCCGCCTCGGGCGCCGCGCCGCCGATCAGCTCGATCCCGGCCTGGGTAAGCTGCCGGGCGGGGGCGAGTTCGCTGCCGCGCACCCGCAGCACCTGGCCCTCGTAGCAGAGGCGCAGCGGCCGCGGCTGCAGGCCGAGCCGCGTCGCCGCGATGCGCGCCACCTGCGGCGTGATGTCGGCGCGCAGCCCCATCATGCGCTGGCTCACCGGGTCCATCAGGCGGAAGGTCTGCTCCGCCACCGCCGCGCCGGAGCCGGCGAGCAGCCCCTCCTCGAACTCGAGCAGCGGCGGCTCCACCCGCTCATAGCCGTGGCGGGCGAAGCTCTCCATCAGCGCGGCCACCAGCGCGGCCTCGCGCTCCGCCTCGGGGGGGAGGAGGTCCATCAGGCCCGCGGGCAGCAGGCCGGCGGCCATGGGGGGCGTCTCGTTCATGCCGGGCGCTGTGTGGCAGGGGGGTGGTTGGACGGCAAGATGCGCTGGGGCAGGATGCCGCCATGCGCGCCCTGATCGCCCTCTCCCTGCTGCTCGCCGCCTGCGCCGCCGATCCGGTGGCGGACTACCTCGGCGGCGTCGGCGATCCGGTGCGGGGCGCGGCGCTCTACGGGCCCCGCAACCTCGGCGACACCAGCGCCTATGCCGGCGACCCCCGGGGCGCGGCCATCGCCGCCGCCCAGCTCGAGTTCCTCGCGCGCAGCTTCCGCAGCGACCCGCGCTGGGCGCCGGGGACGGACCCCGCCACCCTCGCCGCCCTGGAGGAGGGGCGGCGGGAGATGCGCGCCGCCCTCGGCATTCCCCCCGCCGCGCCGGGCGAGGCGGTGGAGCGCGCCCTGCGCGCCGCCGCCGAGGGGCTGGACGCCGGCAGCCCGGTGCGCGCCGAGGCGGCGCTGAACCTGCCCGAGCTCTTCCCCCTCGGCCCGCGCGAGACGCTGCGCCGCCTCGGCAGCCTGCCGCGCCTGCCGGCGGTGGCGGTGGCGGGCGGGGCGGCGGCGGCGGAACTCGGCCGGCGCGACATCCGGCGGAACTGACGCTCAGCCCCGCAGCGCCTCCGCATAGGCCGCATCGAGCCAGGGCAGCACGCGCGCCACATCCTCGCGCTCCACCGTCGCGCCGCACCACAGGCGCAGCCCGGGCGGGGCGTCGCGGTAATGGGCGGCGTCCAGGGCCACGCCCTCGCGCTCCAGGAAGGCGGCCATCCGGCGCGCCACCTCCGCCTGGCGCTCGGGCGGCAGCGCCGTGAAGCGCAGGCAGACCGAGGTGCAGGAGCGCGTGGCCGGCTCCTCGGCCAGGAAGGCCGCCCAGTCGCTGCGCGCCACCCACTCCGCGACCAGGGCGAGGTTGCCCTCGGCCCGGGCGATCAGCGCGGGCAGCCCGCCGATCGCCTCGGCCCAGCGCAGCCCGTCCAGCGCATCCTCCACGCAGAGCAGCGAGGGGGTGTTGATGGTCTCGCCCTGGAAGATGCCCTCGATCAGCTTCCCCCCCTTGGTGAGGCGGAAGATCTTGGGCAGCGGCCAGGCGGGGCGATGGGATTCGAGCCGCGCCACGGCGCGCGGCGAGAGGGCGAGCATGCCGTGCGCCGCCTCGCCCCCCAGCACCTTCTGCCAGGACCAGGTGACGACATCGAGCCGCTCCCAGGGCAGGTCCATCGCAAAGGCGGCGCTGGTGGCGTCGCAGATGGCGAGCCCCTCGCGGTCGGGCGCGATCCAGCCGCCATCGGGCAGCCGCACCCCCGAGGTGGTGCCGTTCCAGACGAACACCACGTCCCGCGCCCAGTCCACCGCCGCGAGATCGGGCAGCCGGCCATAGGGGGCGCGCAACACCCGTACATCGGGCAGGCGGAGCTGCTCGGCGATGTCGGCCGCCCATTCGGCCGAGAAACTCTCCCAGACCGGCACATCCACGCCCCGGGGCCCGAGCAGCGACCAGAGCGCCATCTCCACCGCCCCGGTGTCGGAGGCGGGCACGATGCCCAGCCGCCAACCCTCGGGCATGCCGAGCAGGGCGCGGGAACGCTCGATCACCTCGCGCAGCTTCGCCTTGGGGGCGGCGGCGCGGTGGCTGCGGCCGAGCAGCGCCCCCTCCAGCGCCGCGAGCGAGAATCCGGGCCGCTTGGCGCAGGGGCCGGAGGAGAAATACGGGCGGTCGGGCTTCAGCATGGCGCGCGTGGTGGCATGCGGCCGCCGCCCCGGCAACGGGGCCCGCTCAGCCCGGCGCGGCCCGGGCGATGGCCAGGAAATCCGCCGCCGCCAGCGAGGCGCCGCCGACCAGCGCGCCATCCACATCCGGCAGGGCGAGGATGGCCGCCGCATTGGCCGGCTTCACCGAGCCGCCGTAGAGCAGCCGCGTGGCGCGCGCCGCGGGGCCGAAGCGCGCGACCAGGATGCGGCGGATGGCGGCATGGATGGCCGCGATGTCCTCCTCCGTCGGCGTGCGCCCCGTGCCGATGGCCCAGACCGGCTCATAGGCGATGATCCCGCCCGCGGTGACGAAGCCGTAGGGCACCGAGCCCGAGAGCTGCTTCTCCACCACCGATTCGGCGAGGCCGGCGAGGCGCTCGGCCTCCGTCTCGCCCACGCAGATGATGGGCACGAGACCCGCGCCCAGCGCCGCCTCGGTCTTGGCGAGCACCGCGGCGTCGTTCTCGGCGTGGTCCGTCCGGCGCTCGGAATGGCCGAGGATGACATGGGTGGCCCCGGCGTCGCGCAGCATGGCCGCGCTGACATCGCCCGTGTGCGCGCCGCGCTGGGCGGCGTGGCAGTCCTGCGCGCCGACGGCGACGCGCCCGCCGAGCAGGCTCACCGCCACGGCATGGAGGTGCGGAAAGGGCGGGCAGACCAGCAGATCCACCCCCTCCACCCCCTCGCGCAGCGCCTCGGCCAGCTTCACGGCCTCGCGCAGCGTGCCGTGCATCTTCCAGTTGCCGGCGATGAGCGGGCGGATCCCGGGCGTCATGGGGGCGTTCTCCCTTCCTTCCGCCCCGGGATAGCCCAGCGCGGCGTTTGGCAACAGCCCGCCGACCCGCTATGCGCGCGCCATGATCATGTGGATGCGCCGGCTGGCCGGCACCTGGTTCGCGAAGGCGCTCTTCGTCCTGCTGATCCTCTCCTTCGCCGTGTGGGGGATCGAGGACATGGTGCGCAACATCGGCCGCGACGACGCGGTGGCGCGGGTCGGCGGCGATGCCATCGAGGTGGGTGAGGCGCAGGAGGCGGCGCGGCGCGAGCTGCAGCGCATCACCCGCGCCCTGCAGGGCGGCTTCGAGCCCGATGCGCGCATCCGCCGCGCCATCGCCGAGCAGGCGGTGGAGGGGCTGGTGCTCGACCGGCTGACGCGGCAGGAGGCCGCGCGGCTCGGCGTGGTCGTGCCCGATGCCGCGGTGCGGAACTACGTCTTCCAGATCACCGGCTTCCAGGGGCCGGACGGGCGCTTCTCGCGCGAGATGTTCAACGCCTTCCTGCGCAACAACGAGCTGACCGAGGCGGGCTTCCTCGCCCTGCTGCGCGCCGACCTCGCGCGGCAGCAGATCGCGGGCGCGGTGCGCGCCGGCGCGGCCCTGCCCGAGGCCGCCGCCCGCCCCCTGCTCGCCTGGCAGGCGGAGCAGCGCAGCGTCACCCTGGTCGAGCTGCCCTTCGCCGAGGCGCCGGACCCCGGCCTGCCGGACGAGGCGCAGCTCGCCCGCTTCCACGAGAACAACGCCGAGCGCTTCTCCACCCCCGAATACCGGGAGGTGGCGGTGGCGGTGCTGAACGCCGAGCGCATGATCGCCGCCGTCGAGGTCAGCGAGCGCGAGATCGAGGAGGCCTACGCCGCGCACAGGACGCGCTACGAGACGCCGGAGCGGCGGCGCGTGCTGCAGGCCCTGCTGCCCGAGGAGGCGCGCGCCCAGGCCCTGGCCGCGCGCTGGAGCGCCGACACCCCCTTCGCCGAGATCGAGGCCGCGGCGCGCGAGGCGGGCGGCAGCGCGAGCGACCTCGGCCTCTCCAGCGCCGCCGATCTGCCCATCCCCGCCCTCGCCCAGGCCGCCTTCGCCCTGGCGCCGGGGGCCGTCTCGGCGCCGCTGCGCACGCCCTTCGGCTGGCATGTGCTGCGGGTGGCGGAGGTGGAGCCCGCCACCCGGCGCGACCTCGCCGCGGTGCGCGAGGAGCTGCGCCTCGAGATCGCCGCCGAGCGCGCCGCCGACCTCGCCTTCGAGCGCGCGAACCGCATCGAGGACGCGCTGGCCGCGCGCACCCCGCTCGAGGAGATCGCGCGGCGCTACGATCTCGGCTTCGCCCTCGCCACGCTGGACGCGGCCGGCCTGACCCCCGCGGGCGAGCCCGCCGCCCTGCCCGTGGCCGATGCCGCACGCAATGCGGCCATCGCGCGCATCTTCGCGCTGGACCGCAACGCCGAGATCCGGCTGCTGGAGGGGCCCTGGGGCTTCATGGCCGTGCAGATCCGCGAGGTGATCCCGCCCCGGCTGCGCCCGCTCGAGACGGTGCGCGAGGAGGCGACCGCCGCCTGGATCGCCGAACAGCGCCGCCGCCACCAGGAGGAGCGGGCGGCCGCGCTGCTCGCCGCCACCCGCGCGGGGCAGAGCCTCGCCGCCGCGGCCGAGGCCGCGGGCGCGCGGCCGGAGGAGCTCGGCCCCTTCCCGCGCAGCCCGGGCGGCGGCAACCCCATGCCGCGCGACCTTCTGGCGCCCACCTTCGAACTGCCCCCGGGCGGCGTGACCATGGTGGCGCGCGCGCAGTCCTTCGCCGTGATCCAGCTCCTGGGCGTGACGCGGCCCGAACCGCCCGACCTCGCGGCGCAGCTCGCCGCCGTCCGGCGCGAGGGCGCCCAGGCGGTGGCCGAGGATCTGGAAGCCCAGCACCAGGCCGCGCTGCGCGCGCGCGCCGATGTGCGGATCAATCCGCGCCTGCTCGAGCGCGTGGCGGGGAACTGAAATGACCGGACCCGACGCCGCCTTCCGCGAGGCCTTCGCCCGCGGCGAGAACCAGCTCCTGACGCGCGAGCGGGTGGCCGATCTGGAGACGCCCGTGGGCGCCTTCCTCAAGCTCGCCGAGGGCAGGCCGCACGCCTTCCTGCTGGAGAGCGTGGAGGGCGGGGCCGCGCGCGGGCGCTTCTCGGCCATCGGCTTCGCGCCCGATCTCGTCTGGCGCTGCCGGGCGGGGGTGGCGGAGTGCAACACGCAGTTCCTCGCCGCGCCGCACGCCTTCGAGCCGGAGGAGGGGGCGCCGCTGCAGGCGCTCGCCCGGCGCATCGCCGCCATCCGCATGCGCCTGCCGCCCGGCGTGCCGCCCATCGCGGCGGGGCTGTTCGGCTATCTCGGCTACGACATGGTGCGGCAGATGGAGCGGCTGCCGAGCCTGAAGCCCGATGTGCTCGGCATCCCCGAGGCGGTGCTGGTGCGCCCCACCCTCATCGCCGTCTTCGACCATGTGCGCGACGCGCTGACCCTCGCCACCCCCGTGTGGGCCGAGCCGGGCGGCGACGCCGAGGCCGCCTGGGCGCGCGCGCAGCAGCGGCTGGACGACGCCGAGGCCGCCCTCGCCCGTCCCCTGCCCCGCCCAGCACCCCCCGCGCGGCTGCCGCCCCCGCCCGCGCCGGCCTCTAACTTCACGCCCGAGGCCTACATGGCCGCGGTGGAGCGCGCGCGCGACTACATCCGCGCCGGCGACGCCTTCCAGATCGTGCCCTCGCAGCGCTTCGAGGCGCCATTCGCCCTGCCGCCCTTCGCGCTCTATCGCGCGCTGCGGCGCATCAACCCCGCCCCCTACCTGTTCTTCTTCGACCATGGCGGCTTCGCGCTGGTCGGCGCCTCGCCGGAAATCCTGGTCAGCGTGAAGGACGGCGAGGTGACCATCCGCCCGCTGGCCGGCACGCGCCGGCGCGGCGCGACGCCGGAGGAGGACGCGGCGCTGGAGGCCGAGCTGCTGGCCGACCCGAAGGAGCGCGCCGAGCACCTGATGCTGCTCGACCTCGGCCGCAACGACGTGGGGCGCGTGGCCTCGATCGGCAGCGTGCGCGTCACCGCGCAGTTCCGCATCGAACGCTACTCGCAGGTGATGCACATCGCCTCCGAGGTGCGCGGGCGGCTGCGGCCCGGGCTCAGCGCGCTCGATGCGCTGGTGGCGGGGTTTCCGGCCGGCACCCTCTCGGGCGCGCCCAAGGTGCGCGCCATGGAGATCATCGAGGAGCTGGAGCCCTCGCGGCGCGGCCTCTACGCCGGCGGGGTGGGGTATTTCGGCGTGGACGGCAACATGGACGTCTGCATCGCGCTGCGCACCGCGCTGGTGAAGGAAGGCCGGCTCTATGTGCAGGCGGGCGCGGGGGTGGTGGCCGATTCCGATCCGCGCGCCGAGCACGAGGAATGCGTGCAGAAGGCCAAGGCGCTGTTCCGCGCGGCGGAGGAGGCGGTGCGCTTCGCCGCGTCGGGGGGCTGATCCGGCCGGCCGCTGTTCCCCACGCCTGAGCCGCGGCGCCGCCGCTGGCATGAGGGCGCCGCGTCAACCGCTTGGCAAGCATCGGCGCGGCATGTCTCGGGCCGGGGCGCGGCGCGCCCCCGCCTGGAGACACGTCCCGCATGAACGCCATCGCCCCGCCCCCGCCCGCCGAGACGCCCGCGGCATCTCTTCCCGCCGAGGCGGAGATCGAACGCCTGCTCGAGACCCTCTCCTCGCCGCTGCCCTTCGG
>JBKBSR010000374.1:0-2768 GCA_046291055.1 Roseococcus sp. | reverse complement strand
GGTCGTCGAGGGCGGCGCGGAACCAGGGGCGGCTGCGCGGGTCGAAGTGGTTCTCCGCCTCCTCGCGCCGGCCCACCTCGCGGCCTTCGGCGTCGTAGAGGATGCGCAGCAGCCGCCGCGGGCCGGGGTCGTTGAGGATGAGGAAGCTGGAGGCCCCGCCCTCCTCGGCCCGGCGCACCGCCATGTAGTTGCCGCGCATGTCGGCCGCCATGAACAGCGCGATGTGCGGAAGCTGGCGCAGCACCTGCCGGCCGAAGCGCTCCAGCGCCTCGCGGTTGCTGCTCTCGTCGTCGGGGGGCACGAAGAAGTCGCGCGCCAGCCGCAGGCTGCGCTCGGCGGCGCCGAGGAAGAACTGCACCTCCTGCGCGACGCGCAGCTCCAGGCTGTGCAGCATCTCCTCGGTGAGCGCCAGCGCGCCGCGCCGGTTGGCCGCATGGCTGTAGAGCGCGATGGCGACCAGCGCGCCCAGGATCACCGCGACGGCCGCGAGCGGGAAGAGGATGCGCGCCAGGCGGCGCCGCCGGCCCTCGCCCTCCGCCGCGGCCGTCCCGCTCATCCGAGCGCCCGTGGCGCGCTGACGGCGCAGCGCGCGCGCGCGATCTCCTCGAGCAGCGCGCGCGCCTCGGCATGGCGCGGCGTGCCGGGGGCGAACTCTCCCGCGCGGATGCGCGCGGCCAGCGCGGCGAGAGGATCCGCCTCGCCCGGGAGGAAGGCGGCGAGCCGGGCCGCGAGGGGGGCGGTCTCCGCCGCCAGCGCCCGCCCGGCGATGGCGAGCGCATTGGCCGCCATGCGCGCCTCGTAGTGCAGCGCGGGCGGCAGGGCGGGCAGCAGCTTCTCGAGCAGGGAGAGGCGCGCCGTGGCGATCAGGTCGGCCGCGTCGGGGCGCTCAAGCATCGAGCGCCTCCGCCTGGCGCAGGATGTCCAGCTCGAGCTCGGGCACGATGTGGGCGGTGAGGGCGAGCTCGAGGCCGCGCTCCACGCCGGAGAGGTGCCGCCCGCCCTGGTCGGCCGCGATCACCGCCCAGCGGATGCTGGCCGCGAGTTCCCAGAAGGGCAGGCGCGCGGGGTCGGGCGGCGTCGCGGCGGCCTCGGCGTAGCCGGCGAGGAAGGCCGCGCGCGCGCCGAGCCCGCCCGCCTCCAGCGCGCGGTTGCCGAAGCGCCAGCAGGGCGCGCAGAACCAGCCGAGATCGGCGTGCGGGTCGCCCCAGCCGGCGAACTCCCAGTCGAGCACCGCGGTCAGCCTGCCCTCCTCCACCATCAGGTTCCCCGTGCGGAAGTCATTGTGGCACAGCACGGGCGGAACGGGGGGCAGAACGTGCCGTTCGAGGGCGGAAAGACCCCATTCGAGCACCGGGCGCGGCGTGCCCGCCGCATCCAGCCGCGCGCGCATCGCCGAGACGAAGGCGCGCCCCGGATCGGGCGGCGGCGGGCCGAGGAAGGCCAGATCATCGCGCGGCGGGCGGATGGCGTGGATGCGCGCGAGCTCCCGCCCCATGGCGCGCACCAGCCCGTCCTCGCCCCCCTTGGCCGCCGCGGCGCGCGCGAGGCGGAAGGCGGTGGCCATGCCGCCCACCCGGCGCATCACGAAGAAGGGCGCGCCCAGGATCGCGCGGTCCGCGCAGGCGAAGAGCGGCTCCGGCACGCGCACGCCGGCGGCATGGGCGGCGCGCAGCAGCGCGAACTCCGAGAGGCGCGGCAGGGAGACGGCGAGGGTGGCGGGGTTGTCGGTCCGCAGCACCCACTCTTCCTCCCGGCCGTCGCGGGTGACGGAGAGCGCCCAGTTCTGCTGGATCGCCCCGCCCGAGAGCAGCGCCGCGGCGCGGATGGAGACGGGCGCGCCCGCCGCCGCGCTCAGCCAGGCTTCGAGCGCCGCGCGGCGCGCCTCATCCATGCGCGCCCCAGCCGAAGAAGTCCCCGCCCTCGCGGCGCAGGAAGTTCGCGATCACCATCCGGTGCACCTCGGAGGCGCCGTCCACCAGCCGCGCCTGGCGGGCGTAGCGGTAGATCCATTCCACGATCGTGTCCTTCGAGTAGCCCTTCGCGCCGAGGAGCTGGATGGCCGTGTCCGCCGCGCGGTGCAGCGCATCCGCCACCACGATCTTCGCCATGCTGATCTCCTTGCGCGCGAAGTCCCCCTGATCCAGCTTCCAGGCCGCGCGCATGGTGAGCAGCCGGCCGATCTCGAGCTGCATCGCCGCCTCGCCCACCATCATCTGCACGCTCTCCTTCTCGGCGAGCTTCTGGCCGAAGGCGTATCGCTCCTCGATGCGCGCCATCGCGATCTCGAGCGCGCGCCGCCCGAGGCCCCCCCAACGCATGCAGTGGGTGAGCCGCGCCGGGCCGAGGCGGATCTGCGTGACCTTGAGCCCCTCGCCCACGCCCATGAGCACGTTCTCGTCGGGCACCTCGAGGCCCTCGAACTCGAGCTCGCAATGCCCGCCATGCTCCTCCGGGCCCATGATCGGGATGCGGCGGAGGATGCGCCAGCCCGGATCCCCGGCGCGGAAGAGGAAGGCCGTCAGCCCCTTGCGCGGATCGTCGCCGGTGCGCGCCATCACGATGAAGCGCTGCGCCTCGCCCGCGCCGGTGATGAACCATTTGCGGCCGGTGATGCGCCAGCGGTCGTTGCCCACGCGCTCGGCGCGCGTCTTCGTCATGGAGGGGTCGCTGCCCGCGCCGTCGGGCTCGGTCATGGCGAAGGCGGACTGGACCTCGCCGCGCAGCACGGGCATCAGCCACCACTCCTTCTGCGCCTCGGTGCCCACCTT
>JBKBSR010000025.1:0-15980 GCA_046291055.1 Roseococcus sp. | reverse complement strand
AGATCCTGCGCGCGGCGCTGCATGGCCGCGACCTCCACGCCCAGCCCTTCCGCGACCTCGGCGATCTCCGCCTCGGTGTGGGGCAGGAACTCGTGCAGCGGCGGGTCGAGCAGGCGGATGGTGACGGGCAGCCCCGCCATGATGCGGAACAGCTCGGTGAAGTCCTGCCGCTGGAAGGGCAGCAGCTTCGAGAGCGCGGCGCGGCGGCCCTCCTCGTGCTCGGCCATGATCATCTGGCGCACGGCGCCGATGCGCTCGGGCTCGAAGAACATGTGCTCGGTGCGGCAGAGGCCGATGCCCTCCGCGCCGAACTTCCGCGCCGTCTCGGCGTCGAGGGGGGTTTCGGCGTTGGCGCGCACCTTCATCCGGCGCACCTTGTCGGCCCACTCCATCAGCGTGGCGAAATCGCCGGAGAGCTGGGGCTCGATCATCGCGACGGAGCCGACGAAGACCTCGCCCGTCGCGCCATCGATCGTGATCGTCTCGCCCGCGCGGATGATGTGCCCGCCGGCGGAGAGCGCCTGGGCCGTGTAGTCCACCGTGATGCCGCCCGCGCCCGCCACGCAGGGGCGGCCCATGCCGCGGGCCACCACCGCGGCGTGGCTGGTCATGCCGCCGCGGGTGGTGAGGATGCCGCGCGCGGCGTGCATGCCGTGGATGTCCTCGGGGCTGGTCTCGATGCGCACGAGGATCACGCTCTCGCCCTCGCGGGCGCGCAGCTCCGCCTCGTCGGCGCTGAACACCACCACGCCCGAGGCCGCGCCGGGCGAGGCCGGCAGGCCCTTGGAGAGCAGCCGCCGCGGCGCCTTGGGGTCGAGGGTGGGGTGCAGGAGCTGGTCGAGCGAGCCGGGGGCGACGCGCTTGATCGCCTCGCGCTCGTCGATCAGCCCCTCGCGGCACATGTCCACCGCGATCTTGAGGCTGGCCGCGGCGGTGCGCTTGCCGTTGCGCGTCTGCAGCATGTAGAGCTTGTTCTGCTGCACGGTGAACTCGATGTCCTGCATGTCCTTGTAGTGCTTCTCCAGCACCTCGCGGACGCGCACGAGCTCGGCGTAGGCCGCCGGCATCACCTCTTCCATGGGCTTCTCGCCGGGCTTGGCGCGGGCCTTGGACATGGGCTGCGGCGTGCGGATGCCCGCCACCACGTCCTCGCCCTGCGCGTTCACCAGGTATTCGCCGTAGAAGACGTTCTCGCCGGTGGAGGGATCGCGGGTGAAGCACACGCCCGTGGCGCAGTCCTCGCCCATGTTGCCGAACACCATGGCCTGCACGTTCACCGCCGTGCCCCATTCGGCCGGGATGTCGTGCAGCTTGCGGTAGGTGATGGCGCGCTGGTTCATCCAGGAGCCGAACACCGCGCCGATCGCGGCCCAGAGCTGCGCCTCGGGCTCCTGCGGGAAGGGGGCGCCGGTCGCCTCCTGCACCGCCTCCTTGTAGCCGGCGATGACCTCCTGCCAGTCCTCGGCCGTCAGCGCCGTGTCCTCGATCACGCCGCGGTCGAGCTTCACCGCCTCGATGATCTCCTCGAAGCGGTGGTGATCCACCCCCAGCACCACGCCGCCGAACATCTGGATGAAGCGGCGGTAGCTGTCCCAGGCGAAGCGCGGATCGCCGGAGGCGCGCGCCAACCCCTCCACCGTCGCGTCGTTGAGGCCGAGGTTGAGGACCGTGTCCATCATCCCCGGCATGGAGACGCGCGCGCCGGAGCGGACGGAGACGAGCAGCGGCTTCTCCGTGTCGCCGAACTTCAGGCCCACCGCCTGCTCGACGCGCGCCAGCGCCGCCTTCACCTGGGCGGCGAGATCGGGCGGATACTGGTTGCCGTTCGCGTAGTAGTGGGTGCAGACCTCGGTGGTGATGGTGAATCCGGGCGGCACGGGCAGGCCGATGCTGGCCATTTCCGCGAGGTTCGCGCCCTTCCCGCCGAGGAGGTTGCGCATGTCCGCCCGGCCCTCGTTGTGGCCGGCGCCGAAGCTGTACACCCACTGCGTCATGAGCCGCTCTTCCTCAGGCTTCGATCTTCGACAGGTCGGCCACGGCGTCCATCGCCGCGCGCAGGCGCGAGAGTAGCCGCAAACGGTTCCGGCGGAAGGCCGGGTCGTTCACCAGGATCTTCTCGAAGAAGGCGTCGGTGGGGCCGCGCAGCGCGGCCAGCGCGGCCATGGCGCCCGCGAAATCCTCGCGCGCGAGGCATGCCCGGCTCTCCGCCTCGGCCGTGGCGAGGGCGGCGTTCAGCGCCCTCTCCTCCGGCGCGGCGAGGGCGGCCTCCTCCACCGGGCCGTCATGCGGGCCGTCCTTCTTCTCCTCGATGCGCAGGATGTTCTGCGCGCGCTTCCAGGCGGCCAGCAGGTTGGCCCCCGTCTCCGACTCGAGGAGGGATTTCAGCGCCTCGGCGCGGGCGAGGATGCGGGTGATGTCGTCGTCCTCGCCGGTGGCGGCGGCCACCACGTCGTGCCGCAGCCCCTCGGCGCGGAGCTGCACGCGCAGGCGCTCGAGGAGGAAGGCGCGAACCTCCCGGTTGATCTCCGCCGCGTCGAAGGGGAACTCGGCCTCCAGCGGGCGCGGCGCCGCCCCCGCCGCCTCCAGGGCGGCCTCCAGCTTCACGAGCGGCAGCATCAGCGTCGCGGCGATGGAGGCCAGCAGCGAATGCGTCAGGTCCACCGGCCGGGCGAAGACATCGCCAAGCAGGGCATGCGTCAGCACGGGCGTCAGCGGCAGGCGAAGCCCGTTCTCCCGGACGATCCGGATCACGCCCAACGCCGCCCGCCGAAGCGCATAGGGATCGCCCGAACCCGTCGGCTTCTCGCCCACCGCAAAGAAGCCCGCGAGCTGATCGAGCTTGTCCGCCAGCGCCACCGCCACCGCCACCGGCTCGCGCGGCACCTCGTCGTTCGGGCCGAGCGGCCGGTAGTGCTGGGCGATCGCCTCCGCGACGCGCGGGTCCTCGCCCTGGCGCCGGGCGTAATGCCCGCCCATGATCCCCTGCAGCTCCGGGAACTCGCCCACCATGCCGCTCGCGAGATCGGCCTTGCACAGCCGCGCCGCGCGTTCGGCCAGCGCGGGATCGGCGCCGACCATCGGCGCCAGATAGCCCGCCAGCCGGGCGATCCGCTCCACCCGCTGCCCCTGGGTGCCGAGCTTCGCGTGGAAGGTCACGCCATCCAGCTTCGGCAGGAACTCCTCGAGGCGGTGCTTGCGGTCCTGGTCCCAGAAGAAGCGCGCGTCCGCAAGGCGCGCGCGCAGCACGCGCTCATTGCCCGCCACCAGCGCGCGCCCGCCATCGGCCGCGGCGATGTTCGCTACCAGGGCGAAGCGGTTGGCCGGCCGCCCGTCCGGGTGGCGCAGCGCGAAATAGCGCTGGTTCACGCGCATGGAGGTGCGCATCACCTCGGCCGGCAGGTCCATGAAGGCGTCGTCGATGGAACCCAGCAGCGGCACGGGCCATTCGACCAGGCCCGCGACCTCGGCGAGCAGCCCCTCGTCCGGCACCACCTCGAGCCCCTCGGCGGCGGCGAGCCTCGCCACGCCCTCGCGGATCATGGCCGCGCGCTCGGCCGCGTCCAGGATCACGAAGCGCGCGCGCAGCCGGGCCGCGTGATCGGCCGCGGAGGCGACGGCGAAGGCGCCGGGCGCATGGACGCGGTGGCCCTCCGTCTCCGCGCCCGCCACGATGCCATGCGCCGCGTCCTCGCCGCGCGCGAGCGCCACCGGCACGGGCCGGCCGTCGAGCAGACAGAGGATGCGCTGCAGCGGCCGCACCCAGGCGAAGTGCGAGAGGCCCCAGCGCATGGATTTCGGCCAGGGGAAGGACCACAGCAGCTCCGGCAGGGCGCGGTGCAGCAGCGCCTCGGCGGTGATGGTCTCGCCCGGCTTCACCAGGACGAGGAAGCCGTTGCGCTCCACCAGCATCTCGCGCCTGGCGTCGTGCTTCCTGAGGAAGCCGGCCAGCGCCTGCTCGGGCGCGCCGATGCGCGGCCCGCGCTCCTCCCTGGCCGGGGTCTCGGCCGAGAGCGCCATCTCCGCCACCAGCCCTATGCGGCGCGGGCCGTGGAAGCCGCGCGGCGGACCCTGGATGAGCGGGGCGAAGGCGCCCGCGGCGAGGCGGCAGAGATCCTCCGCGGCGCGGGCCTGCATGCGCGCGGGGATTTCCTCGGTCAGCAGTTCGATCAGGAGTTCGGGCACGTCAGAGGGCCGCCTTCACATCGGTCTGGGAGAAATCCGCGCCCTTGTAGAGCAGGGCGGCGCCGGTCATGGTCGCCAGCGCGTAGGAAAAGCAGTCTCCGAGGTTCAGCCCGGCCGGATGCCGCCCGCGGCCGTAGCGCCGCCAGGCCTCTCGGGCGGCCTGGGCCGCCTCCTCCGTCACCGGCTGCACGCGCAGGGCGAGACGGCGCAGCAGCTCGTCCAGCTCGGCGCCCGCGGCCGGGCCGGCGCGGCCCTCCACCACCATGGTCAGCTCCACCAGCGTCACCGCGGAAATCCGCGCCCCACCCTCCTCGGCGAGGATCGCGCGCAGGAAGGAGGGGCCCTCCGGCTCGCCGAAGATGATGGCCGCGAGGGCGGAGGTGTCCACGATCACTTGGGCAGGCCGGCGTCGTCGTAGAGGTCGGAGTGGTCGCTGCGCCGGCCCTCCGGCGGAACCATGGCGGAGATGCGCTCGGCGATGGCCATGATCGCGGCGAAACGCGCCTCCTGCTCGGCCGCCTTCTGCCGCGCCCGCTCGGCGCGGCGGGCGCGCACCGCATCGCGCAGCGCGCCGACGACGCTGGTGCCCAGATCGGCCGCCAGCGCCTTCGCCTCGGCGATCAGCTCCTCGTCCTTGATGTTCAACTGACCCATGGTAGAAGCCCTTGCCCGCGTTCTACCATCCGCGCGCGCTCCCCGCCAGCCAGGCCTCGCAGCAGGCCTTGGCCAGCGCCCGCACCCGGCCGATATAGGCGGCCCGCTCGGTCACGCTGATCGCGCCGCGCGCGTCCAGCAGGTTGAAGCGGTGGCTCGCCTTGATGCAGTGGTCATAGGCGGGCATGGCGAGGCCCTGCGCCACCAGGGCGCGGCATTCCTGCTCCGCCTCCTCGAACTGGCGCGCCAGCAGCGCCACGTCGGCGTGCTCGAAATTGTGGGCGGAGTATTCGCGCTCGGCGCGCAGGAACACCTCGCCATAGGTCACGCCCGCGTCGTTGAAGCGCAGCGCATAGACGTTCTCCACGCCCTGGATGGTCATGGCCAGGCGCTCGAGCCCGTAGGTCAGCTCGCAGGAGGGCACCTCGCAGGCGATGCCGCCCACCTGCTGGAAATAGGTGAACTGCGTCACCTCCATGCCGTCGCACCACACCTCCCAGCCCAGGCCCCAGGCGCCGAGGGTGGGGCTTTCCCAATCGTCCTCCACGAAGCGGATGTCGTGCAGCGCGGGGTCGATGCCGAGGGCGCGGTAGCTCTCCAGCAGCAGGGATTGCGGGTCGCGCGGGCTGGGCTTCAGGATCACCTGGTACTGGTAGTAGTGCTGCAGCCGGTTCGGGTTCTCGCCATAGCGCCCGTCCGAGGGCCGGCGCGAGGGCTGCACATAGGCCGCGCTCCAGGGCTCGGGGCCGAGGGCGCGCAGCGTCGTCGCCGGGTGGAAGGTGCCCGCGCCCATCTCCATGTCGTAGGGCTGCAGGATCAGGCAGCCCTGGCTCGACCAGTAGGCGTGCAGGCGCAGGATGATGTCCTGGAAGGACGGCGCGGCGGGATTCATGGCGCGCTGTGTAGCCCCGGGGCGGGGGCCGTCAAAGGGGCTCGGCGGGGAAGAGGCGGGAGGGGGAGACGAACTCCTCCTGCGCCGCCACGGTGAGGATTTCGCGCGATCCCGCCTCGGCGGTGCGGCGCAGCAGCCCGAACACCGATGAGGCGGCCAGCGAGAGCGCCCGCCCCGCCTCCCCGCTGGCCAGGCGATGGAACAGGAAGAGCGCGGCGATGGCGTCCCCCGCCCCGTTGACGGAGATGGGCAGCCGCGGCGTGACGAGGCGCCAGAACCGCCCGCCCTCGGCGGCGAGCAGGGCGATCTCGCCCTCGCCCACCTCGGCCACGTCGCAGCTCGTCAGCATCACGCAGCGCGGGCCCATGGCCTGCAGCGCCGCCATCGCCGCCTTGGCGGAGGCGAGGTCATGCACCGCGCGCCCCGTCAGCCATTCCAGCTCGAAGCGGTTGGGGGTGGCGATGTCGGCCATCGGGATGGCGCGGTCGCGCAGGAACTCGGGGATGCCGGGGCGGACGAAGACGCCCCGGCCCACATCGCCGATCACCGGATCGCAGCAGTAGAGGGCGGCGGGGTTGTGCGCGCGGGCGCGCGCCACCGCGTGCAGGATGGCCTCGCCGATCTCCGCCCCGCCCATGTAGCCGGAGAGCACGGCGTCGCAGCGCGCCAGCGCGCCGCGCTCCTCGATGCCCTGCACGACCTCGCGCACCAGCGCCGCGTCGAACACCTGCCCGCGCCAGGCCCCATACCCCGTGTGGTTGCTGAACTGCACGGTGTGGACGCCCCAGACCTCGGCGCCGAGCCGCTGCAGGGGGAAGATGGCCGAGGCGTTGCCCACATGCCCGTAGGCGACCCAGGACTGGATGGAGAGGATGTTCATCGCGCCGCCCCATAGCCGCGCGCGGCGCGCCCGGAAATCCCGCCGCTTGCGGATGGCGCGCGCGCAATGCCACGCTCATCCCTCGGGACCGTCCGAAGGGAGCACACGAATGAAGCGCCTTCTCGCCCTGCTGCTGCTGCTGCCTGGCCTCGCCGCCGCCCAGGCCTGGCCCGAGCGGCCGGTGCGCGTCATCGTGCCCTTCCCGCCCGGCGGCGGCACGGAGGCGGTGGCCCGTCTCCTCGCCCAGCACTACCAGGAGGCGTTCGGCCAGCCCTTCGTGGTGGAAAGCCGCTCCGGCGCCTCAGGCATGCTGGGCACCGAGATGGCGGCGCGCGCCGCGCCCGACGGCTACACCCTGGCGATGACGGCGAGCGGGCCGCTCTCCATCCTGCCGCAGATGCTCCAGGCGGGCTACGACCCGATCCGCAGCTTCGAGCATGTGCTGCTGCCCTCGGTCACGCCGCTGCTGCTGGTCATGCCCACCAACCGCGCCCCCAACACGGTGCGCGAGCTGGTGGCCTGGGCGCAGGCCCGCCGCGGCCAGGTGAACTACTGCTCGATCGGCGTCGCCTCGCCCTCGCATCTCTCGGCCGAGATGTTCGCCCGCGCCATGGGCGTCGAGATGACGCACATCCCGCACCGCGGCTCGGGCCCCGCGCTGACGGACACCATCGCCGGCCATTGCGACCTGCTGTTCGACAGCACCGCCTCCTCGGGGCCGCATGTGCGGGCGGGGCGGCTCAAGGCGCTCGGCATCACGACGCGCGAGCGGCTGCCCTCCTGGCCCGAGCTGCCGACCATCGCCGAGCAGGGGGCGCCGGGCTACGCCAGCCAGACCTGGTCCGGCCTCGTCGCGCCCGCCGGCACGCCGGCCGCCATCGTGCAGCGGCTGAACGAGGAGGGCCGGCGCTTCGCCGCCAGCCCGCGCGAGCGCGAGCGCATCACCAGCCAGGGCGGCCTGCCCGTGGATCTCACCCCCGCCCAGTTCCGCGAGTTCCTGCAGGGCGAGATCGCGGCCTGGGGCGCGGTGATCCGGGCGGGGAACATCCGCGCCGAGTGAGAGGGCGCGCCCGCCGCGCTCAGCCCGCGAACTCGGCCCGCAGCTTCGCGTTGTGCTCGCCCAGCCGCGGCACGGGGCCGAGCGCGCGCGGCCCGTCGCTGAAGCGCGCCGCGGGCGCGGCGAGGGAGACGGGCCCCTTCTCCGTCTCCACCGTCACGCGCCGCAGCGCGGGGTGGCGCGCCAGCCCGTCCACGCCGTTGACGAAGCCATAGGCCGTGTTGGCGGCGGTGAGCCGCGCCACGCACTCCTCCCGTGTGCGGGAGGCGAAGACGGAGGCGATGTGCGCGTCCACCGCCTCGCGGTTCGCCACGCGCTCGACATTGCGCCGCCAGCCCTCGCGCTCGGTCAGCGTGGGGTCCTCCAGGAAATGGGTGGCGAAGAGCGCCCATTCGCGCTCGTTCTGGATGGAGATCAGGATCAGCGCGCCGTCCTTCGTCGCGAAGGCGCCATAGGGGCAGAGCGAGGGGTGCGCGAGGCCGATGCGCGGCGGCGCGCGGCCCGTGCCCTCGAAATACAGCAGCGGCACGTTCATCCAGTCCGCCATGCCGTCGAAGAGGCTGACGGCGATGCCCTTGCCGCGGCCGGTGACGCCGCGCTCGATCAGCGCCTCCAGCACCGCGGCGTGGGCGTTCATGCCGCAGGCGATGTCGCAGGCCGAGACGCCGACGCGCCCCGGCCCCTCGGGCCGGCCGGTGACGCTGCACAGCCCGCTTTCCGCCTGCACCAGCAGGTCATAGGCCTTCATCCCGGCATAGGGCCCCTCCTCGCCATAGCCCGAGATGTCCACGGTGATCAGGCGCGGGTGCCTCTCGCGCAGCGCCGCGCTGCCGAAGCCCGCGCGCGCCATGGCCCCGGGCGCGAGGTTCTGGATGAACACGTCGGCGCGCGCGAGCATGCGCGCGAGCAGCGCCTTGTCCTCCTCCGCCTTGAGGTCGAGCGTCAGGCTCTCCTTGCCGCGGTTGAGCCAGACGAAATAGGTGGAGAGCCCGTTGCAGGCGGCGTCGTAGCCGCGCGCGAAATCCCCCTCCGCGCGCTCGATCTTGATGACGCGCGCCCCCGCGTCGCACAGCTTGGCCGAGCAGAGGGGCGCGGCCACCGCCTGCTCCATGGAGACGACGAGCAGCCCCTCGAGCGGCTTTCCGGGCGTCATGCTCAATAGCTCCGCGGCATGCCGAGCACATGCTCGCCGATGTAGGAGAGCACGAGGTTGGTGCTGATCGGCGCCACCTGGTAGAGCCGCGCCTCGCGGAACTTGCGCTCCACGTCGTATTCCTCGGCGAAGCCGAAGCCGCCATGGGTCTGCACGCAGGCCTCGGCCGCCGCCCAGGCGGCGTCGGCGGCGAGCATCTTGGCCATGTTCGCCTCCTCCCCGCAGGGCAGCCCGGCCTCGAACTTCTCGAGGCCCTTGTGCAGCAGCGCCTCGGCCGCGCGCATCTGGGCGTAGGCGCGCGCGATGGGGAACTGCACGCCCTGGTTCGCGCCGATGGGCTTGCCGAACAGCACGCGCTCCTTCGAGTAGGCGACGGACTTCGCGGTGAACCACTTGGCGTCGCCGATGCTCTCGGAGGCGATGAGCAGGCGCTCGGCGTTCATCCCGTCCAGGATGTAGCGGAAGCCCTTGCCCTCCTCGCCGACCAGGTTCTCGGCCGGCACCTCCATGTCCTCGAAGAACACCTCGCAGGAGTTGTGGTTCATCATGGTGCGGATGGGGCGGATGGTGAGGCCCTTGGCGGCGCGCATGTCCACGATGAAGGTGGAGAGGCCCTCGGTCTTCTTCGCCACCTGGTCGCGCGGGGTGGTGCGCGCCAGCAGCAGCATCAGGTCCGAGTGCTCGGCGCGGCTGGTCCAGATCTTCTGGCCGTTGACGATGTAGCGGTCGCCCTCGCGGCGGGCGAAGGTGCGCAGGGCGGTGGTGTCGGTGCCGCTGGTCGGCTCGGTCACGCCGAAGGCCTGCAGGCGCAGCGTGCCCGCGGCGATGCCGGGCAGGTAGCGCGCCTTCTGCTCGGGCGAGCCGTGCTTCAGGATCGTGCCCATGATGTACATCTGCGCGTGGCAGGCCGCGCCGTTGCAGCCCTCGGCGTGGATGGTCTCGAGGATGGCGGCCGCGGCCGAGAGCGGCAGCCCTGCCCCGCCGTATTCCTCCGGGATCAGCGCGCCGAGGTAGCCGGCCTCGGTCAGGGCGCGCACGAACTCCGTCGGATAGCCGCGGCGCGCGTCCAGCGCGCGCCAGTATTCGCCCGGGAAGCGGGCGCAGAGCTTGCGCACCTCCTCGCGGATTTCGGCATGGGCGTCGGTCCCGGTCAGCGGCTGGTCCATGGGCGGTCTCCTCCGTTCCTCGTTTACGCCGGCCGGGGCGCGGCCTAAACCCCCGGCCGACGCCGGGGGCGAAGGAGGGGGCGGGGGATGAGGTTGTCCGTGCGCGGCTGGTGGTGGCCGCTCTCGCTCGGGCTTGAGGCGATCCACGTCTGGCTCGCCGCGCGCATGCCGCTGACGGCCGTGCCGCCCGCGGGGCATGACGATGCGCTCTTCATCCGGCTCGGCATGGAGATCCTGAACGGGCAGTGGCTCGGCCCCTACACGCAGATGACGCTGGCCAAGGGGCCCTTCTACCCGGTCTTCGTCGCCGTCGCGGCCTTCCTGGGGCTGCCCATCCTGGCCGCCCAGGCGCTGGTGCATGCGGCCGCCGCGCTGGTGCTGGCGCGCGCGCTGCGGCCCTGGCTGGGCGGAGACGGTCCGGCGCTGCTGCTCTTCCTGCTGGTGCTGGCCAATCCGCTCGGCTTCGCGAGCGACCAGATGCGCGTGATCCGCGAGGGGCTCTACACGCCGCTGACGCTGCTCGTCCTGGGGCTCGCAGTCTGGACCATCCGGCTGCGCCATGGCCCCTGGCGGCCGGCGCTGGGCTGGGCTGCGGGGCTGGGCGCCGCGCTGGCCGGCTTCTGGCTGACGCGCGAGGAAGGGCCATGGCTGCTGCCCGCCCTGCTGGCCGCGCTGCTGCTCGTGCTCGCGCATGACGCGCGCGATGCCCAGCGCATGGCGCGCTGGCGGCGCAGCTTGGCCAGCGCGGGCCTCGCCCTGCTGGTGGCCGTCGCGGGCGTGGGGCTGTTCCAGGCGGCCAACTGGCTGCGCTACGGCGTGGCCGACATCGTGGAGTTCAAGCAGCGCGAGTTCGTCTCGGCCTATGCGGCGCTGACTCGCATCTCCCCGCCCGGCCCGGTGGGCCGCCATGTGGTGGCCACGCCGGAGACCCTCGCGCTCGCCTATGAGGTCAGCCCCGCGGCGGCCGAGCTCGCCGCCCCCCTTGCCTCGCCCCTGCACACCGGCTTCATCGCGCATGGCTGCGAGGTCTATCAGGTCAGCCCCTGCGACGGCGCCACCCGCGCCGCCTGGTTCATGTGGGCGCTGCGCGAGGCCGCGGCGGCGGCGGGCGTGCACCGCGACGCGCGCACGGCGCGCGCCTTCTACGGGCGTCTCGCGGCCGAGGTGAACGCCGCCTGCGAGGCGGGGCGCATCCCCTGCGCCCCGGCGCGCCACGGCATGGCGCCCCCCTTCGACTGGCGCGCGCTGCCCGCCAAGCTGGAGCGGACGCTGGAGGGCCTGCGCATCCTCGCCCTGCTGCCCGGCGTCGCGCCGCCCCGCGAGGCGCTCTCCTGCTACACCGAGAACTGCGGGGCCAGCAGCCCGACGGGCCGCTTCCTCTCGGCGGTGCACAGCACCCTGTTCCAGCCGCTGCCCATGCTGGAGATGGTCGGCTTCCGCCGCGCCGAGAACCCGCCGCCGCCGAGCCTCGACATCCTCGCCTACCAGGCGTTGCGCCGGCCGCTGGCCGCGGCGATCGAGGCCTATCGCGTGCTGGTCGCGGCGCTGCTGGCCCTCGCCCTGCCCTGCCTGATGGTGGCGCTGCTGCTGGCCTGGCGGCGCCGGCGGGCCGAGCCGCTGCTGGCGGTGGCGCTCCTGGCCGGCCTCGCCGTGCTCAGCCGGGCCTTTCTGCTCGCCTGGCTCGATGTGGCGGCCATGCCGGGCGTGAACACCCTTTACCTCTGGCCCGCCCAGCCGCCGCTTGCGGTCTTCGCGCTGTGCGCGCCGCTCGCCCTGTGGCGGCTGTGGCGCGGCCCGCGCCTCATACGGGCGGCATGACACGCCGCCCGTATCGCGCGCAGGGTTGGCGCCACCCAACGCGGCAAGCCGCGTTGGGGCCCGGCGTGGCGGCTGCGCGCCGAAACACGGGGATACCAGCGGCCGCGCCGCCCTCTCACGAGTCGGAAACGGCGGCCGCTGGCATCAGTCCCGGATCTTCGAGCCCGGCCTGAGCACCGTCACCGCGCTCTGCGCGTCCAGGATCTCGCCGATCGCGGTGCGCAGCAGCCGGATGTCGCGGATGCGCCCGAAGGAGGGGCGGTGGAACAGCGCCACCTCGCGGAAGAAGCGCCCGCCCTGGATGCGCCGATAGGCCACCATGTCGTCGAGCAGCGCCCCCACCTGGATGGCGAGCTGCGGCAGCAGCGACACGCCCGTGCCGGCCGCGATCATCTGCCGCAGCGTCTCGAGGCTCGCCGCCTGCAATTCGGGCGCGTTCTCGCGCAGGCGCTGCGGGCAGAGCTCGAGCTCTGCTCGCGCAGGCAATGCCCCTCGGCGAGCAGGATGAGCTCGTCCATCGGGATGTCCTCGGCCAGCACGCGCGGGGCGGTGGCCAGCGGATGGTCGCGCGGGACGGCGAGCGCCAGCTCCTCGCGGAACAGGGGCAGCTCGATCAGCTCGGAATCGCCCTGCGCCCCGGCGGCGAGCAGCGCATCCAGCTCGCCCTCCTCGAGCTGGCGCACGAGCTGGCGCGTCTGCCCCTCGTAGAGCATGAGCTGCAGCGCGGGGAAACGCTCGCGCAGCGGCTTGAGCAGGAAGGGCACGAGATAGGGCCCGAGCGTGGCGATGACGCCGAGCCGCAGCGTGCCGGTCAGCGGCTCGGCGCCCACCCGCACCACCTCGAACAGCCGCCGCGCCTCGGCCAGGATGCGCCTGGCCTGCGCGACGATCTCCTCGCCGCGGTGCGTCACCAGCACGCCGCGCGGGCTGCGCTCGAAGATCTCGACGCCGAGATAGTCCTCGAGCTTGCGGAGCTGGCCCGAGAGGGTGGGCTGGCTGACGCCGCAGGCCTGGGCGGCGCGGCCGAAATGCCGCTGGTCGGCGACGGCCACGATGTATTCGAGATCGCGCAGGCTGAGGGCGGCGAGGTTCATGGGCGGCTCCGTTCTCCACACTGGGCATGCCCGGGGATGCCGCGCAAGGCCTCGCGCGCGGCGCGCGCCCGTGCGAAAGCCGACGCATGAGCGACACGCCCGCCCCGCCGCTGCCCTCCTTCCGCGAGGCGCTCGGCCTATGGGCGCGCATCGGCCTGCTCTCCTTCGGCGGGCCGGCGGCGCAGATCGCGCTGATGCACCGCCTGCTGGTTGAGGAGCGGCGCTGGGTGAGCGACCGGCGTTTCCTGCACGCGCTCAACTTCTGCATGCTGCTGCCGGGGCCCGAGGCGATGCAGCTCGCCACCTATCTCGGCTGGCTGATGCACGGCGTGCGCGGCGGGCTGGCCGCGGGGCTGCTGTTCATCGCCCCCGGCGCGCTGGTGATGCTGGGGCTCTCGCTGCTCTATGCGCTGCTCGGGCAGGCGCCGCTGGTGGAGGGGCTGTTCTTCGGGCTGGCCGCGGCGGTGCTGGCGCTGGTGGTGGAGGCGCTGCTGCGGGTGGCGCGGCGCGCGCTGGCCGGGGCGCTGCCCTGGGCGGTGGCGGGGGGCGCCTTCGCCGCGCTCTTCGTGCTGGGGCTGCCCTTCCCGCTGGTGGTGCTGGGGGCGGCGGCGATCGGCGCGCTGGCGCCGGGCGGCTTCGCCGGCGGCGGGCATGGCGGCGCCGAGCGGGTGCGGGAGGCCGCGCTCGACGCGGTGCTGGCGCGAGAGCCCGGGCGGCTGGCCGCCATGGCGCCACGCGCGCGCCGGGCCGGGCTGCTCTGCCTCGCGCTCTGGCTCTGGCCGGTGGCGCTGCTGCTGCCGGTGGGCGGCGTCTTCGCCGAGATCGGGCGGTTCTTCTCGCTCATGGCCGTCGTCACCTTCGGCGGCGCCTATGCGGTGCTCGCCTGGGTCGCGCAGGAGGCGGTGCAGGGCTATGGCTGGCTCTCGGCGGCCGAGATGCTGGTGGGGCTCGGGCTCGCGGAGACGACGCCCGGGCCGCTCATCCTCGTGCTGCAGTTCGTGGGCTTCCTCGCGGGCTGGAAGGCCGAGGGCTTCTGGGGCGGGCTGGCGGGGGCGGCGCTGACGCTCTGGGTCACCTTCCTGCCCTGCTTCGCCTGGATCTTCCTCGGCGCGCCGCATGTCGAGGCGCTGCACGACCGCCGCCGCCTGCGCGGCGCGCTGGCGGGGGTGACGGCCGCCGTGGTGGGCGTGATCGCGAGCCTCGCGCTGTGGTTCGGCCTGCGCGTGCTGTTCGCGCGGATGACCCCCGGGCCGCTCGCCCTCTCCTGGCCCGATCCGCTCTCGCTCAACCCGCCGGCGCTGGCGCTCGCGCTGCTCGCGGGGCTCTGCCTGTTCCGGCTGCGCCTCGGCGTGACGGCGACGCTCGCCGTCGCGGCCGGCGCGGGGCTGCTGCTCAGGCTCGCCGGCCTGTGAGCGCGCGCCAGACCTCGCGCAGCCCCGCCGCCTGCTGCCGCAGCCAGCCGCCCTCCACATAGGCGCGCGGGGCGGTGGGGTCGCCGGTGCGGGGGTAGTGGTCGCGGCGGAAATCGGCGGTGCCGAAGATCCAGTCCCAGACCGGCAGCAGCACGCCGTAGTTCTTCCCCGCGCCGCCCGCGCTGAGCAGCCCGTGATGCAGGCGGTGGAAGCGGGGGGAGACGATCAGCCGCTCGCCCAGCCGCCCGAAATCCAGCCGCACATTGGCGTGGGAGAGGCTCTCGGCCAGGCGCAGCACCATCAGGATGACGGGGAACTGGCCCGGCGGCACGCCGATCAGCACCGCGATCACGCCGAACCAGGCCGCGGCGATCACGTCGTCCAGCACATGGTTGCGGTCATCGGTCCAGAAGGTCATCTGCGTCTGGGCGTGGTGGATGGAGTGCAGAGCCCACCACCAGCCGAACATGTGCTGGAAGCGGTGCCGCCAGTATTCCGCGAAATCCAGCACCACGATGTAGAACAGCAGCGCGAGCAGCGGCGCCTCGCGCAGGAAGGGCAGGAAGGTCTCGAGCGTGGGCGGCACGAAGCCGGAATCCGCGATCCAGCCCTCGATGCGCGCCGAGGCGGCGAAGAACAGCACGAAGCCCAGCATCGGCAGGATGCCGAGCCGCACGAGCAGCGTGTAGGTCACGTCGGTCCAGACGCGGCGCCGGCTCTCCCAGCGCTCCACCGGCCGCCAGCGCTCGAGCGGCAGGCAGACGGCCATCACCACCAGCACCTGGATGGCGCCGAAGATGACGAAGTCCATCCACTCGAAGGCCTCGTCCGCCCAGTCCATGAGGCCGAGCGCGTAGAGGGCGGGCTGCAGCCAGGCCTCGAACAGCCGGCCGGTGAACAGGGTGTAGGCGTCGGCCAGGGTCTCGATCACGTGCGCCGTCCTTCGGGCGGAAGGGTCTCGAAGCGGAAGCCGCGCGCCAGCAGCCCCTCGAGCAGCGGGGCGAAGACGCCCGCGAAGGGCTCGCGGCGGGAGCGCACGCCCCAATGCATCACCAGCACCTCGCCGTCGCGGATGTTGGCCAGGGCGCGGCGCAGCAGCGCGGCGTTGGGATGAGCGTCGGAGGGCAGCTCGTCGCCCAGGAAGCCGTTGGCGGTCCAGCCCTGGTGGGTCAGGCCGCAGGCGGCGGCCATGCGCCGCGCCTCGGGGGTGAGGATGCCGCCCGGCGCGCGCCAGAGCGGCAGCACCACCGCCTCGGGGACCATGCGGCGCAGCGCCTCGATGGGGCGGGAGAGCTCGGCGCAGAGGGACGTCTGGTCCAGCACCTCCGCCCCCTCGTTGCGGCGCGAGGCGTAGCGCGTGCGCCCCGGCCCGGCATCGCCCTGGAAATACCAGTGCCGCCAGGTGTGGGAGGCGAAGACATGCCCCTCGGCCGCCCGGGCGCGCCAGAAGGGGGCCCAGGACTCGTCCAGTTGCCGGTCGCCGCGGAAGGTCGGCTCGTTGGCGACGAAGAGGGTGGCGCGCACGCTGAGGCGGCGCATGGCGGCGGCGATCTCCTCCGCCTCGCGCGACCAGCCCGTGTCGATGGTGAGGTAGAGCGTGCCCGCCCTGCCCTGCGCGGCGGCGAGGCTGGGCGGGTCGAGGCCGGGCAGGGCCAGCGCGGCGGCCGCCAGG
>JBKBSR010000373.1:0-2783 GCA_046291055.1 Roseococcus sp. | reverse complement strand
AGGGCTGCACACCTGCGCCCCGATTAGAGCGGCGGGCTCTCGCCGAGGCGCGGAACGATCACCGTGGTCGTGGGAAGGCCCGCCGCCCGGGCGGCGGCCGGGGTGGCGGCGGGCGCGGCCCCCGTGTCCTCCGCGCCCATGGGGTAGGTGCCCCAATGCACCAGCATCAGCCGGCTTGCGCGCAGTTCCCGGAAGCCCTGGATCACCTCCTCCGGGCTGGCGTGCTGGTGGTGGTTGGTGCGGCGCGGCAGGAACCCCCCCACGCCCATGATGGCGAGGTCGAAGGGCCCGTGCCGCGCGCCGGCCTCGGCGAAATGGGGGCCATGGGCGGTGTCGCCCGCGACATAGACGCGCCGCCCACCCCCCTCCAGCGCCCAGGCGCCCCACAGGGTCACCCGGTGGTCGAACAGGCCGCGGCCGGATTCGTGCCGCGCGGGCAGGAAGGTGGCGGTGAGCGCGCCCACGCTGCGGGACTCGCCCCAGCCCAGCTCCTCGGTGCGCGCGCAGGCGATGCCGCGCAGCGCGGCCACGCGGCGCGGCAGCAGGCAGGCCACGCCCGGCCGGCGGGCCAGGGCGCGGAAGGAGGACAGCTCAAGATGGTCGTAGTGGTCGTGGGTCAGCAGCAGCGCGTCGAAGGGCGGCAGGCTCTCGGCGTCGAAAGGCAGCGCCACCAGCCGGCGCGGGCCGAGGCCGGGCAGGGGCGAGGCGCGCTCGCCGAAGACCGGGTCCACCACCGCCACCGTGCCGCCGAGGCGCAGCATCACCCCGGCGTGACCGAGCCACATCACCGCATCGCCGCCGCCCCGCCAGCCGGCCAGCGCGGCCTCCCGCCCCAGCGCCTCGGCCGTGGCGCTGGCGGGCACGGCGCCGAAGACGAGGCGCAGCCGGTCGGCCAGCACGCCGTCGGGCGGCGGCTGGGAGAGGGCGGGGTGATGCTCGCCATCGGGCGCGCAGCCCGCCGCGCCGAGCAGCAGCAGCCCCGCCGCGCGGCGGCCCAGGGGGCGGGGGGCGGGAAGGGGTGGCAGGTCCATACTGGGCGCGCAGCATAGCGGCCCTTCGCGGACCGGCAGGAGTCCGGGGGTGGCGCCCAGGCCCCCGTCGTGCCACACCAATGCCCGGCCCCGCCCCGGGGCGACAGCCCTTCGCGTCAGGCCCATGCTCGCCACCCTCGCCGCCTGGACGGAGCGGCTTTCCGCCCGGCTCCTCGCCCGCCTCGCGCCCAGCCAGGCAGGGTCCATGCTGCTCGCCGCGCTGGTGGCGCTGGCCGCCTTCCTGCCCGGCTACGCCTCCCTGCCGCCCACCGACCGCGACGAGGGGCGCTACGTGATGGCGACGCAGCAGATGCTGGAGAGCGGCGATTTCCTCGAGCCGCGCAACCAGGACCAGCCGCGCCACAAGCAGCCCGCGGGCATCTACTGGCTGCAGGCGGCCGCTGCGGCGCTGAGCGGGCAGGGGGCCGAGGCGCCCATCGGCGTGTTCCGCCTGCCCTCGCTGGCGGGCGCGGTGGCCGCGGCCGCGCTCACGGTCTGGGCCTTCCGGCCGCTGGTGGGGCCGCAGGCGGCGCTGCTCGCCGGGCTGCTCTTCGCGCCCGCGCTGCTGCTGGGGGTGGAGGCGCGCATCGCCAAGACAGATGCCGCGCTGCTGGCCTTCACCCTGCCCGCGCTCGGCGTGCTGCTGCGCGCCTTCCTCGACCCGGCGGCGACGCGCGCGGGGCGGCTGCCCTGGCTGTTCTGGGCCTCGCTCGGCGCGGCGGCGATGATCAAGGGGCCCATCGGCCCGCTGGTGGTGCTGCTCGCCGCCGCCGCCCTGTGCCTGCCGGCGCGCGGCCTGCGCTGGCTCGGGGCGCTCAGGCCCTGGCCGGGCGTGCTGGTGATGCTGGCGCTCGCCCTGCCCTGGTATGTCGCCATCGCCATCGCCACCCGGGGCGAGTTCTTCGCCACCGCGCTCGGCTGGAACGCGCTCGGCAAGGTCACGGAGGCGCATCAGGGCCATGGCGGGCCGCCGGGCCTCTACAGCCTGCTGGTCTGGGTCACCTTCTGGCCCGCCGCCCCCTTCCTCGCCGCCACGCTGTGGTGGATCTGGCGCGAGCGGCGGCTACGAGAGGTGCAGGCGCTGCTCTGCCTCATCCTGCCCGCCTGGGTGATGTTCGAGGCGGTGGCCACCAAACTGCCCCATTACGTGCTGCCCACCTATCCGGCCCTGGCCGCCCTGGTGGCGCTGGCGCTGGGCGGGGTGGGGGCGATGGCCGGCGGCTGGTTCGGCGCGCTGATGCGCCAGGGCTTCTGGCTGCTGCCGGCGGCGATGGGCGGGCTCGGCCTCGGCGCCTTCCTCTGGTTCGAGGGCTGGCCGCCGGCCTGGGCGCCGGTCGCCTTCCTGCTCGCCGTCGGGCTCGGCGTGCTGGCCGGGGCGGTGGCGCGGCGCTCGGCGATGGCGGCGGCGCCGGTGGCGGCGGCGGCGGCGCTCGCCACCTGGCTCGGCGCCTGGCCGCTGCTCGCGCGCGCCGAGACCATCTGGCTCTCGCCCCGCATGGCCGAAGCGGCGGCGCGCCATGCCCCCTGCGCCGGCACGCGCCTGGCCAGCGCCGGCTATCGCGAGCCGAGCCTCGTCGTGCTCACCCGCACCGACACGCTGCTGACCGATGGCGAGGGCGCGGCGCTCTTCCTCGCCGAGGGGCCCTGCCGCCTCGCCTTCGTGGACGCCGCCCCGGGCCGGCGCGGCCGCCCGGCGGAGGAGGCGGCCTTCCTCGCCACCCTCGCCGCCCGCGGCCTCGCGGCCGAGCCGCT
>JBKBSR010000372.1:0-2794 GCA_046291055.1 Roseococcus sp. | reverse complement strand
GGCATTGCCGGCATTGGGCGGGAAGTTGAACAGCACGATGCCGATGCGCCGCTCCGCGCGCGGCTTGCGCCGCAGCGCGATGAGGCGCGCGACGCGCTGCGCCAGCATGGCCGCGCGCTCGTGATGCGCCACCATCTGCCCCTTGCAGCGCAGGCCGTCGCAGCCGGGGCAGCGGCGCAGCGGATCCTCCGCGCCGCAGCGGCCGCCGAAGGTGGTGGGCATGATCGCGCCGTCGAGCTCGGGGATGGCGACCATCATCGTCGCCTCGACCGGGGTGAGGCCGCGCTGGTCGGCCGTCCAGTCGGCGATGGTCTGGAACTCGAGCGGATGGGCGGCGATGTAGGGCACGTCGAGCCGCGCCAGCATCTCCTCCGCCGCGCGCGCGTCGTTGTAGGCCGGGCCGCCCACCAGCGAGAATCCGGTGAGCGAGACCACCGCATCCACCACCGGCCGCCCGTCCTTCATGAAGAAGCGCTCGATGGCGGGGCGCTGGTCGAGGCCCGAGGCGAAGGCCGGAATCACCGACAGCCCGCGCGCCTCCAGCGCCTCGATCACGCCCTGGTAGTGCGCCGCGTTGTCGGCCAGCACGTAGGAGCGCAGCACCAGCACGCCGACGCGCCCCTGCCTTCCCTCGGCCGGCAGCGCGCCCGGATCGCCCGCGATCGCGCCCGGCAGGCGCGGGTGGTAGAGGCCGATGTCCGGATACTCCACCGGCCCCGCCACCTTCAGCGCCCTGCGCCCGCCGTAGCGCTGCACCAGCATGCGCGCCATGTTGGCGATGTTCTCGGCCGAGCCCGCCAGCCAGTACTGCAGGGCGAGCATGTAGATCCGCACGTCCTGCGCCGTGCCGGGAATCCACTTCAGCAGCCGCGGCAGCATCGCGAGCGTCTTCATCTGCCCGCGCCCCGAGGTGCCGTGCCCGCGGGAGCCGCGCAGCTTCTTCAGCAGCGCCAGCGCCCCCGTCGCCTCGGACGACATGTCGAAGCGGCCGAGCTTCGTCAGCTTCACGATCTCGCCGGCCGAGAGCAGGCAGACCGTGGCGAGGGCGGCCTCGCGACGGGCCGCGATGTCGGCCTGCACCGCACGCACATGCTCGTCGAGGAAGAGCATGCCCGCCACCAGTATGTCCGCCCGCGCGATGTCCGCCCGGCAGGCGGCCAGCGCCACCGGGTCGTTGCCCCATTCGTCGGCGGCATGGACGATGAGCTCCACCTCCGGGCAGTCCTGGCGCAGCATCTCGCGCGCGCGGTCCACCGCCCGGCCGAGATGGCTGTCCATCGTCACGACGACGAGGCGCAGGGCCTCAGCGCGAGAAATGGGCTTTGGCGTCATACAGGGTCTCGACCGTGATGGTGGACAGGCCGCGCGCGCGGGCGAAGCTCTCGGTGTTGCGCCGCGCCTTGCCGCGCACGAAGAAGGGGATCTTCCTGAGTTCCGCCTCCGCCTCGGCCGCCCAGGAGAGGGCGAGCGGCGCCTGCGCGGCCGACTGCGCCTCCGCCACCGGCGCGGGCGCGGGCGCGGGTGCGCCCGCTTGGCCGAGATGCGAGGGCGCGGTGTCGGTGAACTCGGAATCCTCGCGGAACATCCCGATCAGATGCTCCTCGAGGCCCATCATCAGCGGGTGCACCCAGCCGTCGAACAGGACATTCGCGCCCTCGAAGCCCATCTGGGGCGAATAGCGCGCGGGGAAGTCCTGCACGTGCACGGGGGCGGAGATCACCGCGCAGGGGATGCCGAGGCGCTTCGCGGTGTGGCGCTCCATCTGCGTGCCGAGCACGAGTTCGGGCTGCGCGTCCGCGATCGCCTGCTCCACCGCGAGGTAGTCGTCGGTGATCAGCGCCTCGAGCCCGAGCGCCTTCGCCGCCTCGCGCACCTCGCGCGCCTGCTCGCGCGAATAGCTGCCGAGGCCGACCACCTCGAAGCCCATCTCCTCGCGCGCCACGCGCGCCGCGGCCACCGCATGCGTCGCATCGCCGAAGACGAAGACGCGCTTGCCGGTCAGGTAGGTGCTGTCCACGCTGCGCGAATACCAGGGCAGGCGCGAGGCTTCCTCGGCCAGCAGCGGCGCCGCGTCCACGCCGGCGAGCGCGGCCACCTCCGCGATGAAGTCGCGCGTGCCGCCCACCCCGATCGGGATGCTGCGGGTGAAGGGCTGGCCCAGCCGGCGCTGCAGGAAGGCCGCGGCCTGGCCGGCGATCTCGGGATACAGCACCACGTTGAAGGCGGCGTCGCCGATGCGGGCGAGATCGGACGGGCGCGCGCCCATCGGCGCCACCAGGTTCACCGCCACGCCCAGCCGGCCCAGCAGGCGCGTGATCTCCGTCACATCGTCGCGGTGGCGGAAGCCGAGCGCCGTCGGGCCGAGGATGTTGCAGGTGGCCGGGCGCGCCTCGCCCTTCGCGGCGAAGCGGCGCAGAAGCTGGTAGAAGGTCTCGGCCGCGCCCCAGTTCTCCTTCTTGGAGTAGGAGGGCAGCTCGAGCGGCACCACCGGGATGTCGAGGCCCGATGTCTCCGCGAGCCCGCCCGGGTCGTCCTGGATCAGCTCCGCCGTGCAGGAGGCGCCGACGATCACCGCCTCGGGGCGGAAGCGCTCGGCCGCGTCGCGCAATGCGCGCTTGAACAGCTCCGCCGTGTCGCCGCCGAGGTCGCGCGCCTGGAAGGTGGTGTAGGTGACGGGCGGGCGGCGGTCGCGCCGCTCGATCATGGTGAAGAGCAGGTCGGCGTAGGTGTCGCCCTGCGGCGCGTGCAGCACGTAGTGCAGCCCCTCCATGCCGGTGGCGATGCGCATCGCCCC
>JBKBSR010000024.1:0-16088 GCA_046291055.1 Roseococcus sp. | reverse complement strand
CACCAACTACGCTCGAGCAGAAGCATGCTGTTGGCTGTGCTTTTTCGGGGCGGCTGCTCTGGTGGGGGGGCGCTGCCCCCTCGCGCTCCCCCGCCAGGGAACTCGTTCCCTGGACCCATGATCGTTGGTGGGATCTGGAGGGAGGGGCATGGTGCGCACTTCTCCTCAGGCGCGTCCGTGACGCCCCTCCCTCCACATCCCACAAGGTTCCAAGGGGTCCGGGGACCAAAAGTCCCCGGCGGGAGGGTGCGGGAGGGCGGCGCCCTCCCGCTGGCGCATCGCCCCGGAGATCGCGGCCCGTGACCGCCTATCTGCTGCGGCGGTTGTTGCTGGTGGCGCCGACGCTGTTCGGGATCATTCTCATCAACTTCGCCGTGATCCAGTTCGCGCCGGGCGGGCCCGTGGAGCAGATGCTGGCCGAGCTGCGCGGCGAGGGCGAGACGATGGGCCGGCTGACGGGCGAGGGGCCCGGCGAGGTGCGCCAGCCGCAGCAGCCCGGGCTGTCGGCCGGCGGCGGGGGCGGGGAGGGGCCGCGGGGCGCCTATCGGGGCGCGCGCGGGCTCGATCCGGCCATCGTCGCCGAGATCGAGCGCGCCTTCGGCTTCGACAAGCCCGCGCATGTGCGCTTCCTCGAGATGCTGAAGGGCTACGCCACCTTCGATCTCGGCCGCTCCCTGTTCCGCGACCGGCCGGTGTGGGATCTGATCGTGGAGAAGCTGCCCGTCTCCATCTCGCTCGGGCTGTGGTCCACGCTGATCATCTACCTGATCTCCATCCCGCTCGGCATCCGCAAGGCGGTGCGCGACGGCACGCGCTTCGACCTCTGGACGAGCGCGGTGGTGCTGGTGGGCTATGCGATCCCGGGCTTCCTCTTCGCCGTTCTGCTGGTGGTGCTCTTCGCCGGCGGCAGCTTCCTGCAATGGTTCCCGCTGCGGGGGCTGGCGAGCTCGGGCAGCGAGGCCTGGCCTTTCTGGCAGCGCGCGCTGGACTACGCCTGGCACATCACCCTGCCCACGCTCACGCTGGTGATCGGCGGCTTCGCCGGGCTGACCATGCTGACGAAGAACTCCTTCCTCGAGGAGATCAACAAGCAGTATGTGCTGACGGCGCGCGCCAAGGGCGCCGCCGAGCGCCGCGTGCTCTACGGCCATGTGTTCCGCAACGCGATGCTGATCATCATCGCAGGCTTCCCGGCGGCCTTCATCGGCATCCTCTTCACCGGCGCGCTGCTGGTGGAGATCATCTTCTCGCTGGACGGGCTCGGGCTGCTCGGCTTCGAGGCGGCGATCCGGCGGGACTATCCGGTGATGTTCGGCACGCTCTACATCTTCACGCTGCTGGGGCTTCTCATGCAGATCGTGAGCGACTTCACCTACACGCTGGTGGATCCGCGGATCGACTTCGAGGCGAGGAGGTAAGCCGTTTGATCCTCTGGCCGCAGGAGGATGGCTCCGTCCTCGCCACGCCCCAGCCCGCGCACGCGCTGATCGCGGGGCAGCTCATGCGCGCGCTGGCCGATCCGCCCGCGCCCTTCGAGCCCGTCTGCACGGCGGCCGCCCAGCACGATTGCGCCTGGATGCCCTGGGAGCAGTCGCCCGAGTTCGACCCCGCGACCGGCCTGCCGCGCCACTTCAACGCCCTCTCCGGCGCCGAGCATGTGCCGATGTGGGAGAAGGGGGTGGAGGCGGCGCTGGCCAACTGGGGGCTCTGGGTGGGCCTGCTCGTCCTGATGCACGGCGCGCACATCTACCGCATGGGGATTCTGGGCAACCGCATGGCCCCCTCGGCGGAGAGCCGTGCGGCCATGGAGGGCTACATGGCGCGCGAGGCGCCGCGCAGCGCCGCGCTCATGGCCCGCCTCGGCGTCACGGAGGCCGAGGCGCGCGCGCAGCAGCAGAAGCTCGCGCTCGTGGACGGCATCGCGCTCGGCCTGTGCTGGGGGCAGCCGCGCTTCGACTGCGCGGGGGCGACGCTGATCCGCACCGGCCCCTTCGCCGCCACGCTCGATCCCTGGCCGCTCGCGCCCGCGGCGCTGGTGGTGGAGACGGAGGCGCTGCGCCTGCCCGGCCGCTTCGCCGACGCCGCCGCCATGCGCGCGGGCCTGGCCGCCGCCCCGCGCGAGACGCTGCGCTTCGCCCTCGCCCGCGCATGAGCCTCTCGCCCATCACGCAGCGGCGGCTGGCGAATTTCCGCGCGAACCGGCGCGGCATGGTCTCGCTGTGGATCTTCGGGCTGCTCTTCCTCCTCACCCTCTTCGCGGAGGTGATCGCGAACGACCGCCCGCTGCTCGCGCGCGTGGAGGGCCGGTGGTTCTTCCCCGTCCTCGCGGACTACGCCGAGAGCGACGTGGTGGCGAACGGGCTGCCCACCCGCGCCGACTGGAAGGACCGCGACTTCCAGGCCGACATCGCGGCCGCGGGCGGCTGGATGGTCTGGCCGCTCATCCCCTTCAGCCACGCCACCATCGTGCGCGACCTGCCCACGCCCGCGCCCTCGCCGCCCTCCGCGCGCAACTGGCTCGGCACCGACGACCAGGCGCGCGACGTGCTGGCGCGCGTGATCTACGGCTTCCGCATCTCGGTGCTGTTCGGCTTCACGCTGACCATCCTCGCCTCCATCATCGGCATCGCGGCCGGGGCGGTGCAGGGCTATTACGGCGGGCTGACGGATCTGCTCTTCCAGCGCTTCATCGAGATCTGGTCGGGCATGCCGCAGCTCTTCCTGCTCATCATCCTGGCGAGCGTGATCGAGCCCTCCTTCTGGACGCTGCTGGTCTTCCTGCTGCTCTTCTCCTGGATGGGGCTGGTCGGCGTGGTGCGCGCGGAGTTCCTGCGCGGCCGCAACCTCGACTATGTGCGCGCGGCGCGCGCGCTCGGCGTCTCGGACGCGCGGCTCATGGCGAGCCACATCCTGCCCAACGCGATGGTGGCGACCCTCACCTTCCTGCCCTTCATCCTCTCGGGCAGCGTCACCGTGCTCGCCTCGCTCGACTTCCTGGGCTTCGGTCTGCCGCCCGGCTCGCCCTCGCTCGGCGAGCTGCTGAGCCAGGGGAAGAACAACCTCCAGGCCCCCTGGCTCGCCTTCACCGGCTTCATCGTGCTGGGCGGGGTGCTGACGCTGCTGATCTTCATCGGCGAGGCGGTGCGCGACGCCTTCGACCCGCGCAAGCTGCCCGGAGGCGCGCGATGAGCCTGCTCAGCGTCGAGAACCTCGCCGTCGCCTTCCGCGGGAGCCGCGTGGTGGAGGGCGTCTCCTTCCGCGTCGAGGCGGGCGAGACGGTGGCGCTGGTCGGCGAATCGGGCAGCGGTAAATCGGTCACGGCGCTCTCCATCCTGCGGCTGCTCTCCGCCACGGGATCGAACCCCGAGGGGCGCATCACGCTCGACGGGACGGAGGTGCTGACGGCGCGCGAGGAGGAGCTGCGGCGCCTGCGTGGCGGCGTGGCCGGCATGGTGTTCCAGGAGCCGATGACCTCGCTCAACCCGCTGCACACGATCGGCCGGCAGGTGGGCGAGGCCATCACCCTGCATCGCCCCCTGCGGGGCGCGGCGCTGCGCGCGGAGGTGATCGAGAAGCTGCGCCGCGCCGGGCTGCCCAACGCCGAGGAGCGGCTCGGCGCCTATCCGCACCAGCTCTCGGGCGGGCAGCGCCAGCGCGTGATGATCGCGGCGGCGCTGGCCAACGATCCGAAGCTGCTCATCGCCGACGAGCCGACCACCGCGCTCGACGTCACCATCCAGGCGCAGATCCTGGAGCTGCTGGCCGATCTCAAGCGCCGCCTCTCCATGGCCATGCTGCTCATCACCCATGACCTCACCATCGTGAAGCGCCACGCCGACCGCGTGGTGGTGATGAAGGACGGCCGCGTGGTGGAGCAGGGCGAGGTGGCGCGCGTCTTCGCCGCGCCCGAGCACCCCTACACGCGCATGCTGCTGGCCACCGAGCCCAGGGGCCGGCCCGCCCCCGTGCCCGCGGATGCGGCCGAACTGCTGCGCGCCGAGGATGTGCGCGTCCATTTCCCCATCCGCCGCGGCCTGCTGCGCCGCACGGTGGGATACGTGAAGGCGGTGGACGGCGTGCGCCTTTCGGTGCGCGAGGGCGAGACGCTGGGCCTGGTGGGCGAGAGCGGCTCGGGCAAGACCACGCTCGGCCTCGCCCTGCTGCGGCTTGAGGGCAGCGAGGGCGCCATCCGCTTCGAGGGGCGCGACATCCAGGGCCTCTCGCGCGCCGCGCTGCGCCCGCTGCGCGCGCGGATGCAGATCGTCTTCCAGGATCCCTACGGCGCGCTCTCGCCGCGCATGAGCGCGGGCGAGATCGTGGGCGAGGGGCTGACGGTGCACGCGCCCTCCCTGCCGGCGGCCGAGCGCGCGGCGCGCGTGGCCGAGGCGCTGGCCGAGGTGGGGCTCGATCCCGCCATGGCCGAGCGCTACCCGCACGAGTTCTCGGGCGGGCAGCGCCAGCGCATCGCCATCGCCCGCGCCCTGGTGCTCAAGCCGCGCCTCGTGGTGCTGGACGAGCCGACCTCGGCGCTGGACGTGAGCGTGCAGGCCCAGGTGGTGGAGCTGCTGCGCGAGCTGCAGGCGCGCCATCGCCTGGCCTACATCTTCATCTCGCACGATCTGCGCGTGGTGCGCGCCATGGCGCACCGCATCGCGGTGATGCGCGCGGGCCGCATCGTCGAGGAAGGCGAGGCGGAGGCCCTTACCTCCGCGCCGCGCGAGCCCTATACGCGCGCCCTGATGGCCGCGGCCTTCGAGCTGCGCGCGGAGGAGGAGGGGCCGGCGGGGCGCAATGGAAGCGGCTGAGGCGAGACATCCCTGGGAGGGCGAGGAGCTCGAGCGCCTGCGCGACCTGCTGGACGAGGGGCGCGTGAAGCTCGGCGTGCACATCCGCAAGATGAACTCGCCCGGCAGCCCGGTCTATCGCTATGGCGAGAACATCTGGCCCGCCGCGCTGATCCTGACCTCGAGCTTCCTCGCCACCGCGCTCGTGCATTTCTACCTCGGCGCGGCGGTGCTGGCCGTGGGCTGCTGGTGGTGGATCGCGAAGGTGCTGCCGCGGGTGAAGGAGGGCGTGTTCGACCGCACCGCCGCCTGGGCGCTGGCCGATCCCGCGCGCTTCGACCTGCTCTGGGCGCGCGGCGTGCTCAGCCTCTACGCGAAGCTGCCCGACGGCGCCGAGCGCGTGGCCACCCGGCGCGAGGACTGGCGCGCCTATGTCCGCTCCTTCCACGAGGACACGCCCTGATGGCCGTTCTGCTCTCCACCAAGGCCGCCACCATGCAGGCCTGGAAGGCCGCGCTGCTGGCGGTGGACCCGAGCCTCGACATCCGCCTCTTTCCCGAAGCGGGCGACCCCTCGGAGATCGAGGCCGCGGTGTGCTGGACGCAGCACGACATGGCCGAGCTGCGCCGCTACCCGAACCTGAAACTGCTCGTCTCCATGGGCGCGGGGGTGGACCATCTGCTGCGCCCGCCCGGCCCTCCGCCCGGCGTGCCCGTGGCCCGGCTGAAGGATGCGCGGCTGACCCAGGGCATGACCGAATGGGTGCTGCTCAACGTGCTGCGCTTCCACCGGCAGGACCTGGAATACCGCGCCCAGCAGGCCGCGCGGGTGTGGGAGGAGCTGCCCGCGCCCGACACGTCGAAGCGCCGCGTGGGCATCCTCGGCCTGGGCGAGCTGGGCGGGGCGGCGGCGGAGGCGATCCGCGCTCTGGGCTTCCCGGTGATGGGCTGGACGCGCAGCCCGCGCCGGCGCGAGGGGGTGGAGTGCTTCCACGGCGCCGAGGGGCTTCCGGCCATGCTGGCGCGGACGGACATCCTCGTCTGCCTGCTGCCGCTCACGCCCGAGACGCGCGGGGTGATCAACGCGCGCAGCCTCGCGCTGCTGCCGCGCGGCGCCTTCGTGATCAACGCCGCGCGCGGCGGGCATGTGGTGGCGGAGGATCTGCTGGCCGCGCTGGATTCGGGCCACATCGCCGCCGCCGCGCTGGACGTGTTCGAGCCCGAGCCGCTGCCGCCCGATCACCCCTTCTGGGGGCATCCGCGCGTGCTGGTCTGGCCGCACGCGGCGAGCATCACCATCCCGGAGAGCGCAGCCCCGCAGGTGGTGGAGAACATCCGCCGCGCCCGGGCGGGGCGGCCGCTGCTGAACCTGGTGGACTTCGCCGCCGGCTACTGATCAGGCGTAGCGGCCGACGGGCTCCAGCTCCTCGCCCATGGTCTCGGGCAGGGGCATCTCGCTGATCACGCCCTCGGCCTCGGCCATGGTGCTGCGGAGGTCGCGCAGGAACACGGCGCCCTTGAGCGTGCGCTGCACCAGCACAGAGCGGCGGTCCATCGGGTCCACCTTGCGGCGGGCGAGGTCAAGCTCGCCAAGCCGGTCCAGCGCCCGGGTGATGGCGGGCTTGGAGACGTTCAACTCCTGCGCCAGACCGCGCACCGTATGCGGCCCCGGGCTGAGATAGACGGTCAGGAACACGGCGAGCTGCCTTGCGGAGAGGTCGGGCCCGTCCCGGCGCACCAGCGCGACGATGGTGTCGCGCAGCACCCCCACCAGCTGATCGGGGTTGTTGGGGTTCGACATGGCTTCCTTCCTTCTTGCCGCGGAACAGATCGGCGCGGAGCCGCCCGGCCTGCCGCGGAGGATGACAATCCCTGCATCACAGATGGGGCGTCATCGGATGCTGATTAGGGCGCATCCGAAGGGGAATTGCAAGAAATTCATGTGATGGGACGCTTGAGAAAGGCGTTGCGTTTTCCCACCGGTCAGGCGAGGCCGAGATATCCCATCACCCCGCGGCGCAGGGCGCGCAGCCCGGTGGCTTCCCCGCCCTCGGGCCGGCCGGGCCGGCTGCTGTCATTCCAGGCATACACATCGAGGTGTCCCCACGGAATGTCGTTCGGAATGAAGCGTTTGAGGAAGAGCCCGCCGATGATGGCCCCGGCCATGGGCTTGCTCGCCACGTTGGAGAGGTCGGCCACGGCGCTGTCCAGCCAGCTCTCGTAGCCCGGATGCAGCGGCAGCCGCCACAGCGGCTCGCCCGCCGCCTGTCCGCCCGCCAGCAGCGAGTCGGCCAGCGCCTCGTCATCGGCGAAGAGGGCGGGGAGGTCCGGCCCCAGCGCGACTCGGGCCGCGCCGGTCAGCGTCGCCGCGTCCAGGATCAGCCGCGGGCGCGCTTCGGCCGCATGGGCCAGCAGATCGGCCAGCACGAGGCGGCCCTCCGCGTCGGTGTTGCCGATCTCGACCGTGAGGCCCTTGCGCGTGGGGATCACGTCCAGCGGGCGCATCGCCGCGCCGCTCACGCTGTTCTCCACCGCGCCGACCAGCAGCAGCAGGCGCAGCGGCGCGCGCAGCGCCATCAGCGTCTCGGCGAGGCCGATCATCACCGCCGCGCCGCCCATGTCCTTCTTCATGCGCAGCATGGCGGAGGAGGGCTTGAGGTCGAGCCCGCCCGTGTCGAAGCATACCCCCTTGCCGCAGAGGGCGACGAGCGGTGCGTCCGGCGCGCCCCATTCCAGCATCGCCACGCGCGGGGCGCGCGGGCTGCCCCGGCCCACCGCGGCGAGCGCGGGATAGCCGCGCTCCAGCGCCTCGCCCTCGACGACGGTGACGCGCGCGCCGTGCTCCGCGCCCAGCGCCTCCACCGCGGCGGCGAGCTCGGCCGGGCCGAGATGGTTGGCCGGCGTGTTGATCAGGTCGCGCGCGCGCCAGATGGCCGCGGCCTCCACCTCCTCCTCGCGCCGGCCCGGGGGCGGGACCAGCGTCGCGCGCGCCGGGCCGGGCTGGCGGAAGCGCCCGAAGCGGTAGGCGCCGAGGCAGAAGCCGAGCAGCGCGCCCTCCGGCGCGGGGTCCGCGAAGCGCCAGGCGCGGGCGGGCAGCGCCGTCGCGAGCGCGCCATAGCCGAAATGGCTCTCCGGGCGCCCGAAGATCGCCCCCGTCAGCCCCTCGCCGTCGGTGAGCAGCGCGAGTTCGCCCGGCTTGGCCGCGAAGCCGCTCGCCCGGGCCAGGGCCGCGCCGGGCAGCGCCTCCCAGGCGCCGGGGGTGACGACATGGACGGGCAGCGCATCGGCGCCCTCCGGGGCGAGGCAGGGCAGGGCGGGCAAGGCGGGACTCCTCGGCGTCTGGGCCGCCATGCTGCCGCGCCCCCGCCGCGCCTTGAAGGGGGCCGCCCTTGCCGCCCGCCGCGCGCGGCGCTACCCGCCCCGCACCATGGCGACCATCAAGCTCCAGCCGCCGCGCGGCACCCGTGACCTGATCGGCGAGGAGTTCCGCCGCCATCACCGGGTGATCAAGACGGCGCGGCGCATCAGCGCGCTCTACGGCTTCGAGGAATGGGCCACGCCCATCTTCGAGGACACGCGCGTCTTCGCCCGCGGCCTGGGCGAGACCTCCGACGTGGTGTCCAAGGAGATGTACAGCTTCGAGGACCGCGGCGGGGAGAGCATCACCCTGCGGCCGGAGAACACGGCGGGCGTGTGCCGCGCCCTGGTCTCCAACGGCCTCACCCAGTCGCTGCCGCGCAAGGTGTTCTATGCCGGGCCCATGTTCCGCTACGAGCGGCCGCAGGCCGGGCGCTACCGCCAGTTCCACCAGATCGGCGCCGAGGTGCTGGGCGCGGCGGAACCCCTGGCCGATGCGGAGGTGATCGCCTGCGGCCATCACATCATCCGCGAACTCGGCCTCGAGGAGGGCGTGGTGCTGGAGGTGAACACGCTGGGCGACGCCGAGAGCCGCACCGCCTATCGCGCCGCCCTCATCGCGCATTTCAGCGCGCACCGCGATGCGCTCTCCGAGGACAGCCGGCGGCGGCTGGAGAAGAACCCGCTGCGCATCATCGACAGCAAGGAACCCGAGGACCGCGCGCTGGTGGCCGAGGCGCCCACCATCGCGCCCTTCCTCACCCCCGCCGCGCAGGCGCACTGGGACGCGCTGCGCCGCCACCTCGACGCCTTCGGCCTGCCCTGGCGCGAGAACCCGCGCATCGTGCGCGGCCTCGACTACTACAGCCACACCGCCTTCGAGTTCGTGACCGAGCGGCTGGGCGCGCAGGGCACGGTGATGGGCGGCGGCCGCTATGATGGCCTCGTGGAGGAGATGGGCGGCCCGCCCACCCCCAGCGTGGGCTGGGCGGCGGGGGTGGAGCGGCTGGCCATGCTGATGGAGCGCGCCGGCCTCACCCCGCCCGCGCCGCGTAACGTCGCCGTGATCCCGGTGAGCGAGGCCGAGGAAGGCGTGGCGCTCACCTTGCTGCAGCGCCTGCGCGCGGCGGGCGTGGCCGCCGAGATGGCCTATCGCGGCAACCTCAAGCGCCGGATGGAGCGCGCCAACAAGCAGGGCGCGCGCGCCGCCTTCATCATCGGCGAGAGCGAGGCCGCGCGCGGCGTGGCGCAGTTCCGCGACCTCGATGCGGGCACGCAGGAGGAGGTGGCGCTGGAGGCGGCGGCGGGGCGCGTCGCGCCGCGCTGATCAGATCAGGCAGGCCTCGCGCAGCGCCGCGCGCAGGGCGGGCGGCAGCGCCTCCAGCCCCTCCGCCGCCGGCGCGGCATCCAGGTCGGGCGGTGCGTCCTCGGCCGCGAGGTAGCGCCAGCCCTGGAAGGGCTTCTGGGCGCGGGCGGCCACCGGAACCAGTTCGGGATGCAGCACCAAGCCGCAGCAGGGCGTGCCGTCGTCCCAGCGGTCCTCGATGATGTCGAGCAGCCGCTGGCGCGCCTGCACGAAGCCGCCGATCACCCAGTAGATGCTGCCGCCCGCCAGCAGCTCCTCGCGCCGCCGGGGCGGCATGCGCGTCTGGTGGCGCAGCGGCGGCGCGGCCAGCGTCCGCCGCTCCTGGATCGCGCGCAGATGCGCCACGTCCCGCACGCCGACGCAGAGCTTTATGAGGTGCAGCATGGCACCCTCCCATGTGGCGCGGGGGCGGAGTCGGGCAAGCGTCAGGCCAGCGCGGCCAGCAGGGCCCGCCGCAGCGCCCCCTGCGGGTCCTGCCCCGGCCCGCGCGCGACCAGGTCGATGTGGCTGCCCTGCTCGATCAGGTGCCGCGCCCCGGGCAGCAGGGCGGAGCTGACGGCCACTTGCCCGTCATTGGGGCCCACGCGGTCCTGCAGCCAGAGCGCGAGCGCCGCGAGATGCGGCCCCCGGCCGAGCCGCAGCCGCGGACGGAAATGGCTGGCCACGGTCACCACCGGCAGGCTTTCGACCAGCCGCCGCACCTCCTCCGCATGAGCGGCCATCCAGGCCCGGCGCGCGGCGGTGGTGAGATCGGCGAGGCCGCGACCGGAGCCGCTGCGGAACAGCCGCGCCGTGGCCAGGGCGATGCCGGTGAGGCGGCGCGATCCCATCACGAGGTCCGCCACCTCGCTGCCGTAGAAGGGCGACTGGAAGGCGAGGAAGGCGGCGCAGCGCGCGGCGGTGGCGGGCTCGATCAGCGCCGCCAGCGCCTCCACCCCGCCCTTGCTGTGCCCGATCACCAGCGCGCCGGGCGGGCCCTCCTGCAGCGCGGCGCGCAGGCGCTCGGCATTGGCGGCCACGGGATCGGCGGTGGGCACGCGCAGCACCTCGGGCCGTGCGCCCTGCGCGGCCAGCCACTCGGCGTGCACGTCCATGTAGTCGAGGCCGAGGCGCACCACGGCGTCGCCCATCAGCCCGTAGCAGAGAAGGGCGCGGCGGCCGCGGAGGAAGCCCGCGAGCGCCGCCCCCGACTCCACGCGCCCCTAGCCCTGGCGCTCCACCATGAGCTGCTTGATCTTGCCGATCGCCTCCGCGGGGTTCAGCCCCTTCGGGCAGGTGCGCGTGCAGTTCATGATGGTGTGGCAGCGGTAGAGGCGGAACGGATCCTCGAGCTGGTCGAGCCGCTCGCCCGTCGCCTCGTCGCGCGAGTCCGCGATCCAGCGATAGGCGGCCAGCAACACGGCGGGGCCGAGGTAGCGGTCGCCGTTCCACCAGTAGCTGGGGCAGGAGGTGGAGCAGCAGAAGCACAGGATGCACTCCCACATGCCGTCCAGCTTCGCGCGCTCCTCCTTGGACTGGCGGCGCTCCTCGTCGGGCGGCGGGGGCGTGTCGCTCTTCAGCCAGGGCTCGATGGAGCGATACTGCGCGTAGATCTGCGTCAGATCGGGCACCAGATCCTTCACCACCGGCATGTGCGGCAGCGGGTGGATGCGGACATCCCCCTTCACGTCCTCGATGGGCTTGAGGCAGGCCAGCGTGTTCAGCCCGTCGATGTTCATCGCGCAGGAGCCGCAGATGCCCTCGCGGCAGGAGCGGCGGAAGGTGAGGGTGCTGTCGATCTCGTTCTTGATCTTGATCAGCGCGTCCAGGACCATCGGCCCGCAGGCGTCGAGGTCCACCTCGTAGGTGTCCAGACGCGGGTTCGCGTCGCCGTCCGGATCCCAGCGGTAGATCCTGAACGCCTTGACGTTGGTGGCGCCGGGTGGCGCCTTGAAGGTCTTGCCCTCGCCGACGACGGAGTTGCGGGGAAGGGTGAAGGTCGCCATGGGCCCGCTCTCCTCAGTACACCCGCGCCTTGGGCGGGAAGACCTGCACCTCGTTCGTCAGGGTGCGCATCTTGACCCCGCGGTAGTCGAGCCGGACCTCTCCCGTCTCGTCCATCCAGGCCAGGGTGTGCTTCATCCAGTTGACGTCGTCGCGCTCGGGGTAGTCCTCGTGCGCGTGGGCGCCGCGGCTCTCCTTGCGCGCCTCGGCGCTGACGATGGTGGTCATCGCGTTGCCGACCAGGTTGTGCAACTCCAGCGCCTCCACGAGGTCGCTGTTCCAGATCAGGCTGCGGTCGTTCACGCGCAGGTCCGAGAGGCCGGCATGCACCTTGCGCATCTTCTCCACCCCCTCGGCCAGCAGGGCGGAGGTGCGGAACACCGCCGCGTGGTCCTGCATGGTGCGCTGCATCTCGAGGCGGATTTCCGCGGTGCCGGTCGTGCCCTTGGCGTGGCGCACGCGGTCGAAGCGGTCGAGGCTCGCCTCGCCCGCGCGCGGCGGCAGGGGCGGCTGGGGCGCGCCGGGCTTCACCGTCTCCACCGCGCGGTGCGCCGCCGCGCGGCCGAACACCACGAGGTCGAGCAGGGAGTTGGTGCCCAGCCGGTTCGCCCCGTGGACGCTGACGCAGGCGGCCTCGCCCACCGCCATCAGCCCGGGGACGATCGCGTCCTCGTCCTCCTTCGTGGGGCGCAGCACCTCGGTGTGGATGTTGGTCGGGATGCCGCCCATGTTGTAGTGGACAGTGGGGAGCATCGGGATCGGCTCCTTCGTCACGTCCACGCCGGCGAAGATCTTCGCGGTCTCGGAGATGCCGGGCAGGCGCTCCTGCAGCAGCTCCGCGCCCAGATGCTCGAGGTGCAGGTGGATGTGGTCCTTCTTGGGGCCGCAGCCGCGCCCCTCGCGGATCTCGATGGACATGGCGCGCGAGACGACGTCGCGCGAGGCGAGGTCCTTCGCGGTGGGCGCGTAGCGCTCCATGAAGCGCTCGCCCTCGGAGTTGGTGAGGTAGCCGCCCTCGCCGCGCGCGCCTTCGGTGACCAGGCAGCCCGAGCCGTAGATGCCCGTGGGATGGAACTGCACGAACTCCTGGTCCTGCAGGGGAAGGCCCGCGCGCAGCACCATGCCGCCGCCATCGCCCGTGCAGGTGTGCGCCGAGGTGCAGGAGAACCAGGCGCGCCCGTAGCCGCCGGTGGCGAGCACCGTCTTCTGCGCGCGGAAGCGATGGATCGAGCCGTCCTCCAGGCACCAGGCGATCACGCCGCGGCAGACGCCCTCGTCGTCCATGATGAGGTCGAGCGCGAAATACTCGACGAAGAACTCGCAGTTGTGCTTCAGGCTCTGCTGGTAGAGCGTGTGCAGGATCGCGTGGCCGGTGCGGTCGGCCGCGGCGCAGGCCCGCATGGCGGGCGTCTTGCCGTAGTGCTGCATGTGGCCGCCGAAGGGGCGCTGGTAGATGCGCCCGTCCTCGGTGCGGCTGAAGGGCACGCCGAAATGCTCGAGCTCGATGATGGCGGGGATGGCCTCGCGGCACATGTACTCGATGGCGTCCTGGTCGCCGAGCCAGTCCGACCCCTTCACGGTGTCGTACATGTGCCAGCGCCAGTCGTCCTCGCCCATGTTGCCGAGCGCGGCGCCCACGCCGCCCTGCGCGGCCACGGTGTGGCTGCGCGTGGGGAACACCTTGGTGATGCAGGCCGTCTTGAGGCCCGCCGCGCCCATGCCGAAAGTGGCGCGCAGCCCCGCGCCGCCCGCGCCCACCACCACCACGTCATAGGTATGGTCCACGATGCGGTAGGCGCCCATCGAGGGCTTGCTGATCGCGTTCATCCGTTTCGGTCCGTCCCACATCGCGCCGGCCTGCGGCGCTTCATCCCGATAATCGGCGCCGCGCGGCGCCGCGTCACGTGCCGTTCCGCCGCCGTCACGACGCCAGGGCGATGCGCAGCACCGCGAAGGCCGAGGCCAGCGCCATCAGCGCGCAGCCGCCCTTGATGAGCAGGATCAGCCCCAGCCGGCGCAGCTCGCCCCGCACGTAGTCCTCCACCACCACCTGCAGGCCCGCGGCCATGTGGTGGAAGCTGGCCGCGATCAGCGCCAGCATGAGCACCGCGTTGACCGGCGCGCCGATGAAGGCCAGCGTCTCGGCGTAGGAGGCGCCGGCGAGGCCGATCACGCCGATCACGAACCACAGCGTCAGCGGCAGCAGCGCGAGCGAGGTGACGCGCTGCATCCACCAGTGATGCGTGCCCGACTTGGCCGAGCCCAGCCCGCGCACCCGCCCCAGCGGGGTGCGCAGCGCCGCCTCGTGCACCGTGTTGCCGTCCGCCATCGGTTCAGCCCCAGAACAGGATGAGAAGCACCCAGGTCAGCACCGTCAGCAGGGCGGTGCCGACCAGCACCGCGCGCCCCGTGGCATAGACCGAGGGAAGATCGAAGCCGCGCCCGGCATCCCACATCAGGTGCCGCACGCCGGCGAGGGTGTGGTACCAGGCCGCGACGGTGAGCCCGAACAGCAGCGCGAGGCCGAGGAAGGAGGAGAGGAACCACTGCACCGCCGCGAAGGCGGACTCGCCCGTGGCGGCGGCCATCAGCCACCACACCAGCAGCAGCATCCCCGCCGACCAGATCGCGCCCGTGATGCGGTGCATGATGGACAGGGCGCTGGTCATCTGCGCCATGTCATAGACTTGCAGGTGCGGAGACAACGGGCGGCGGACGGGCCGCCCGTCGCTGCGCCGGCCGACGAAGCCGGCCTCCCGTGGATCGGTCATGGGCTGAGCCTCCCTGCCGGAGCCCTGCGGCGCCTCGGCCGCGCGCGCTGCGCGCCGGCATCGCCAGCCAGCACCGGAACAGCGCCCGGCATCGGGAACTCCGGCATCAGGAACTCCAGCCTTGCTTCCTCGGCCCCGCTTCTAGGCGTCGCGTCACGGGGCCGTCAATCGCGCGCCGGACGGCGAGCCGCGCGAATGTCTCGCAAGCGGAAAGTTACCCTCGCCGTGCAAATCCCCGGTTGACCTGGTGCATGCGTCGCAAGACTCTGCGCTGCCGGGCCTCTGGGCCGCACCACCCATGCCGGCCGGGGAGGATGGGCATCGCCGTGTTCCGCAGGATTCATGCCGCGCTTCTCGCGCTGATGCTGGGCGCGGCCGGCGCGGCCGCCGCCCAGCCGCAACCCCAGCCATCCCCAGGCGCCCCTCCTGCGGGGGCGGAGCCCATCCGCCTGCTCGTCGGCTTCCCGCCGGGCAGCACGGTGGACCAGCTCGCCCGCACCGTCGCGCAGGGCCTGTCGCAGCGGCTGATGCGCCCGGTCGAGGTGGAGAACCGCACCGGCGGGCGCGGCGGGCTTGCCGCCGAGACGCTCGGCCGCGCCACGCCGGACGGCAACACGCTCGGAATCGTCCCGGCCAGCCTGCTGGTGCTCGATCGGCACCTCGCCCGGCAACTCGGCCATGATCCACAGGCAGAGCTGACCCCCATCAGCCGCCTTGCCAGCATCCCGCTGCTGGTGCTCGCCCCCCCGGGGCCGGGGCCGCGGACCATCTCCGAACTGGCCGATGCGCTCAAGGCAAGGCCCGGAAGTTGCGGCACTTCCGGGGCCGGAACGGTGAGCCATCTCACCCTCGAGCTGCTCCTGCGCACGCTCAACGCCCGCTGCGACATGCTGCACTACCGCGGCCGCAACGGCGCCGTCGCGGAATTGATCAGCGGGGGCGTCCAGGTCTATGTCGAATCCGCTGTCATCGCACTGCCACTGGTGCGGGAGGGGCGTGTTCGCCCGCTCGCCGTCACCTCCCGCGCGCGCTCGCCGCTGCTGCCGGAGGTGCCGGCGGTTGGCGAGACCATCCCGGGCTTCGAGGCGGAGAGCTGGGTGGCCCTCATGGGCCCCCGCGGCCTGCCCGAGGTGCTGGTGAAGCGGTACGAGGCGGCGGCCATCGCGGCGGTGCGTGACCCCGCGGTGGCCGGGCGGCTGCGCGCCCTGGCCGCGGACCCTGTCGGGGGCACGCGGGCGGAGCTCGCGGCCACGATCCGCGCACAGGATTCCATTTGGGGGCCGGTGGCCCGCGCCGCCGGAGTGACCGCTGATTGACACCACGCTCGAGGCTTCCATTCCCCGGAAGCTCGGATTCAAGCCCGGCATGGTCTGCTCCGTCCTGGAGCCACCGGCCGGATTCAAGCATGGGCTGCCGGCGACCAACGCCTCCGAGCCCGAGCTGATCCTCGCCTTCGCGACCGACCGCGCCTCCCTCGCCCGCGTCGCCGCGCGCGCTCTCGACCTCTACGGGGTGGGGGGGCGGCTGTGGATGGCCTATCCGAAGAAGAATGGCCCCATCCGCTCGGACCTCGACCGCGACCATGGCTGGGAGCCGCTGACCCAGGCCGGGCTGCTGCCGGTGACGCAGGTGGCGCTCGACAACACCTGGTCCGCCCTGCGCTTCCGGCTGCGCGAGGAAATCCCGACCCTGGCGCGCAAGGCCTGATAGGGGCGGCCGCTGGCATGAGCGCCGCCGGCCCGGCCCGGGGGGGCTAAGTCCATCCGCACTTCCCCGCTCCGACACCACAAATCGCACAACACCACGGACCCAACCACAGCCGTCGCCC
>JBKBSR010000023.1:0-16102 GCA_046291055.1 Roseococcus sp. | reverse complement strand
CCGAAGGGGAAGGCGGGCGCGAGGGCGCGCAAGCCGGCCCGCGCGGCGGCGGCGCCCGGGGCGAAGCCGCCCGCCCACTCGGCCCCCGCGCGCAAGGCCGCAGCCAAGGCGCCCGCGTCGAAGACGACGGCCGCGCCCAAGACGGGCACGAAGAGGCCCGCCGCTAAGGCCGTGGCGGCGAAGAAGCCGGCGGCGCGCAAGCCTGCCGCCGGCAAGGGCGGGCGCTGATGGCCCGGCGCGGGCCGCCGGCCAAGGGCCACGCCTCGCGCGGCAGGAAGAGCAATGCCAAGCCCCGCGCCGGCGAGGACGCGCCCGCCCCGGAACGCGCCCCGCGCTCCCAAGTGAAGGCCCGCCGCCGCGCGGTCGCCGGCTCCGCGCCCCTGCCCTCCAAGGCCGAAATCCGGGCTTTCCTTGCCAGCGCCGAGGGACGGCTGGGCAAGACCGAGATCGCCCGGCACTTCGGCCTGGCTACCGACCAGCGCCCCGCGCTGCGCCAACTCCTCTCCGAGATGAAGCTGGAGGCGAGCGCGGCACCCGTGGGCAAGCGCACGCTGCGCGCCCCCGAACGCCTGCCCGACACGGGGGTGGTCGAGGTCTTCGGCACCGATCCCGACGGTGACCCCATCGCGCGGCCCCTGGCCTGGGAAGGGCCCGGCAAGCCCGTGATCTACATGCTCCCCGAACGGCGGGGCCAGACGGCGCTCGCCCCCGGCGAACGGGTGCTGGCGCGACTGCGCCACCTGGGCGGTGACAAGTACGAGGGGCGCACGCTCAAGCGCCTCGGCCGCCCCAGCGAGCGAGCGCGCATCCTCGGCGTCTTCCAGGATGGGCGCATCATCCCGACCGACCGGCGCCAGAAGGCCGAATGGGTGGTGCCCCGCGGCGAGGAGGGCGGGGCACATGGCGGCGAGATCGTGCTGGCGGAGTCCCTCCCCTCCTCGGGCTTCGGGCTGCGCCCCGCGCGCATCGTCGAGCGGCTTGGCAGGCTTGGCGAGCCGCGCTCGGTTTCGCTCATCTGCATCCACGCCCATGGCATCCCCGAGCTCTTCACCGCCGAGGCGGAGCGGGAGGCCGAGCGCGCCCGCGCCGTGCCGCTGGGCACGCGGACGGACCTGCGCGACGTCCCTCTCGTCACCATCGACGGCGAGGACGCGCGCGACTTCGACGACGCCGTCTTCGCAGAGCCGGAGGCCACGGGCTGGCGCGTGCTCGTCGCCATCGCCGACGTCGCGCACTATGTCCGCCCTGGCTCGGCGCTGGACCGCGAGGCCTGGACCCGTGGCAACAGCGTCTATTTCCCCGACCGCGTGGTGCCCATGCTGCCCGAGCCGCTATCGAACGGCTGGTGCAGCCTCAAGCCCGCGGAGGATCGCGGCTGCCTCTATGTCGAGATGCGCTTCGACGCGAAGGGCCACAAGACCGGCCACCGTTTCGGGCGCGGGCTGATGCGCTCCGCCGCGCGCCTCACCTACGAGCAGGTGCAGGCCCATGCCGAGGCCGGGACGGACCCCGAGGGCCTCGCCCCCGGCCACATCGCTTGCCTCTATGGGGCCTTCCGCGCCCTGCTGGGCGCGCGCGAGCGGCGCGGCACCCTCGATCTCGACTTGCCCGAGCGCCGAGTGCTGCTCGACGCGAAGGGCCGCGTCACCGGCGTCATCCCCCGCGCGCGCCTCGACTCGCACCGGCTGATCGAGGAGTTCATGGTGGCCGCCAATGTCTGCGCGGCCGAGGAGCTGGAGCGGCTCGGCCAGCCCTGCATGTACCGCGTCCACGCCCCGCCCACGGACGAGAAGCTGCGCGCACTGCGCGAGTTCCTGGGCACGCTCGGGCTGTCGCTCGCCGATGCGGGGGCGATCCGCCCCTCCCATTTCGCGCGGCTTCTGGAAGCGGTGCGGGAGCGGCCGGAGGCGCGCATGGTCCATGAGGCAGTGCTGCGCAGCCAGTCCCAGGCGGCCTATGAGCCGGACAACCTCGGCCATTTCGGCCTGGCGCTGCCGCGCTACGCGCATTTCACCTCGCCCATCCGCCGCTATGCGGACCTGCTGGTGCATCGCGCCCTGATCCGCGGGCTGAAGCTCGGCCCGGACGGGATCACCGAAGCCGAGGCGGCCCGCTTCCCCGACACCGCCGAGCACATCACCGCCACCGAGCGCCGCGCCGCCGCCGCCGAGCGCGACGCAGTGGACCGCTACCTCGCCGCCTATCTGGCCGAGCGCGTGGGGGCCGTCTTCGCCGCGCGAATCTCGGGCATCCACCCCTTCGGCGTCTTCGTCACGTTGGAGGAGACGGGCGCCTCTGGCTTCGTGCCGATGAAGGCGCTGCCGCAGGATTTCTGGATGGTGGAGGAGGGCAACCGGCGCCTCATCGGCCGCCGCACCCGCGAGGTGCTAAGCCTAGGCGAGGCGGTGGAAGCGCGCCTCGTGGAGGCGAGCGGCCAGACGGGCTCCCTGCTCTTCGAACTGATGCTGGGCGGCGGACCCACCACGCTGCGCGGCCGGCGACGGCGGAAGGCTTGACCCGCAGCCCGCCCCTGGCCGATAAGCGCGCATCTTCCCGATCCGATTTCAGGCGACAGCAGACATGGCCAAGGCCAACACCATCCTCATCAAGCTCGTGAGCACGGCCGACACCGGCTACTTCTATGTCACGAAAAAGAACACCCGCACCGCGACCGGCAAGCTCGAGCTGAAGAAGTATGACCCGGTGGCGCGCAAGCACGTCCTGTTCCGCGAGGGCAAGATCAAGTAACGACGCGAGGTGCGGGCGGCCGCCGCTATTCGGCCGCCGCGCGCTCCATTTCCTCCTCGGTCGCCAGATAGGCGCGGTTGCGCCCGTCGCGCTTGGCCCGGTAGAGGGCTGCATCGGCCGCGCCGATGAGCCGATCCGCGGGTGTTCCGCTCTTGCCGACCGCCACGCCGATGCTGATGGTCACGGGCAGGCTGTGTCCCTCCGCCTCCACCGGCTTCGCGGCCACCGTGGCCCGCAGCCGCTCGGCCACGCGCATCGCCTCGGGCGCCTCTGCGCCCGCCAGCACCGCCAGGAACTCCTCCCCGCCATAGCGCGCCACCACATCGGCAGCGCGGAGCTGCTCGCGCAGCCGCTCGGCCACCTCGCGCAGCGCCGCATCCCCCATGTTATGGCCGTAGGTGTCGTTGATGGACTTGAACTTGTCGATGTCGAGGATCAGCACCGCGGCGTTCTCTGTGCGCAGCAGGCTGTCCAGATGCCGGCGGACGTAGCGGCGGTTACGCAGCCCGGTGAGCTGGTCGGTCACCGCAAGCTCGAGCGACCGGTCGAGATCGGCCCGCAGCCGCTCCTGATAGCGCTTGCGCCGTACCTGGTTGCGCGCCCGCGCGCGCAGTTCGTTGGGATCGAGCGGGCGGAAGCAGTGATCGTTGGCGCCGAGGTCGAAGCCGCGCAGCACCTCCTCCTTCTGCAGCGCATCGGCGAGCAGGATCAGCGGCAGGTCGCGGGTCGCGGTCTGCGCCCGAAGACGGGAGGCGAGGCGGAGCACCTCGCTCGGGTCCGACCCCAGCGCCAGCAGCGCCACGTCCAGGTCGCCCTGGGAGAGGCGGCGCAGCGCCTCCTCGGCGCTCTGGACCGGATAGACGAGGAAGCCGTCCGCCAGCAGCGCCTCGCGCACGCGCTGCGCCTCGTCGGCATCGGCGCCGAGCACGAGGGCGCGGGCACCCTCCACCGAGGGAGTGGGCTCCGCGCCGCTCTCGATGCCGAGTTCGCGCACCGTCTCCGTACGCAGCCGCCAAGCGTCCTGCACCTGCTTCACCCGCAGCAGCGCGCGCAGGCGGGCGAAGAGCGTGGCGTTGTCCACCGGCTTGGAGAGGAAGTCGTCCGCCCCGGCCTCCAGGCCGCGCACGCGCTCCACCGTGTCTGTCAGCGCCGTGATCATGACGACCGGGATATGCTGGGTGCGCGGGTCCGCCTTCAGCGCCCTGCACACTTCATAACCATCCATGCCCGGCATCATGACATCCAGAAGAATCACATCTGGCAATTGCGTGAAAGCGATGTGCAGCGCCTCCGGACCGCTGGAGGCCAGCAGCACTTCGTAATACTCGGCCTGGAGCTTGGCCTCGAGCAGGCGGAGGTTGGTGGCGATGTCGTCCACCGCGAGGATGCGCGCTGTCATGCGCCGGAACTCCCCCGCTGCCGCGCCCGAGCCTCGCGCGACCGAAACAGGAGTGCCCCGTGTCCGACATCACCTTCAGCAAGCCGGCTGAGACGGCCAACAGCGCGCTCTTCTTCCGCCGCTGGCTGCGCAACCCTCTGCAGATGGGCTCGATCATCCCCTCTTCGCCGGCGCTGTGCCGGCGCATCGCGGCCGCGGTGCGACGCGGCCCGGAGGAGCATGTGCTGGAACTGGGCGCCGGCACCGGCGTCGTCTCGGCCGCGCTGCTCGCCGCGGGCGTGCCAGCGCACAAGCTGACGGTGGTGGAGATCGTGCCCGAGATGGCCGAGGTGCTGCGCGAGGCGCTGCCCGGCGTGAACGTGGTCTGCGGCGACGCCTTCGACCTCGAGAAGGCGCTGCCCGAGCATCTGCGCGGCCGCATCGGCACGGCGATCTGCGGCATCCCGTTGGTTCTGCTGCCGCTCGAACGCCAGCGCGCCTTCGTCGAGGCTGTGGAGAGCGTGGCCCCAGGCAAGGGCTTCCTGCTCTACACCTACTGCATCACCTCGCCGCTGCCCTATCGGAAGCTCGGCCTCTCGGCGAAGCGGCTGGCCTGGACGCCGCTGAACTTCCCGCCGGCCAGCGTCTGGCGCTACACGCCTCGCCCCGCGCGCTGACCGACGGGGCGCACCCGCCCCGCGCGTCATGCCCACCCTGCTGTCGGACCGTTCCTGCATGGAAGGGCGATAGCACGTCGGCCGCGGCAGAGGGAGTGGAAGCTCTCCGATACACGCCATCGCCGCGGCCGATCCTGACGCCTCAACCGGAGGTGAGGGTCACTTCCGTCCCGTCCGGCCCGCGCAGCCGGGCGAGCAGGCGGGGGTGCGCCCCGCGCTTAACGACCAGCGCTTCGCCCAGCCCGCGCTCGGCGAGGGCGGCCTTCACGGCCTCCGCCTCCGGGTGCTCGGCCTGCAGATCGACAAGGCGGAAGTGGCTGTCGCGGAGCCGTTTTCCGGCGCGCTCGCCCTTCCACTCGATCATCGGCGGAATCAGGTTGTCGAGGTCCTGCCGTTGCGGCGGCAGAGCCATGCGCCAGTGCAGGTCGCCGCGGCGCATCTCCCTGACCTCGCCGCCGCGGGGGCCGAGCCGGGCCATCAGCGCGTCCATGGCGGTGGTGCGCGCCACCCAGGCGAGCAGCCGGGGTTCCGCCTCCAGCATGGTCTTCACGCCGGGGTCGTCCAGGTCGAACAGGCGCGGGTGCGGCGGCTCGGGCTGGGAGGGGTCGGCGGCGATGATCTCGAGGTAGCAGTCGGGGCCGAGGCCCAGCAGCATGTTGTGGGTTCCAGCCCCCTCGTGCTGGCCGCCTGGCTGGGGCTTCACGCCCAGGTGCTGCTCGACGAAGGCCGCGCCCTCCTCCAGCGTGCGGGCACCGAGCACGATGTGGTCGATCTCGGCCATCCTCAGCGAGCCTTGAACTGCGTGGCGCCGAACATGTTCTCGCGTTCCTCCTCGGTCATCGGTCCCTGGCGCTGGCGATCGGCCAGCACCGCCACCCCGCGCTGCACGGCGGGGCGGGCGGCGATCGCATCGTGCCAGCGTTTCAGGGCAGGGAAATGCGCGAGATCAATCCCGCGCCGGTCGGGGTTGCGCACCCAGGGGAAGGTCGCGATATCGGCGATGCTGTAGTCCGACCCCGCGAGGTAGGCGCTCTCCGAAAGCCGCTTCTCCAGCACCCGGTGCAGGCGCTGCACCTCGTTCGTGTAGCGCGTGATCGCATAGGGGATCTTCTCCGGCGCATAGACGGCGAAGTGGTTGTACTGGCCGAACATCGGCCCCACCCCGCCCATCTGGAACATCAGCCATTGCAGGCAACGGTGCCGCGCCTCGCCCGCGGCAGGCAGCAGCGGGGAGCCGATCTTCTCACATAGGTAGATCAGGATTGCACCGCTCTCGAACAGCGCGAAGGGATGGCCCTCGGGGCCTTCCGGATCCTCGATGGCGGGGATGCGGTGGTTGGGCGTAATGGCCAGGAACTCGGGCCGGAATTGCTCGCCCGCGCCAATGTTCACCGGCACCACCTCGTAGGGCAGGCCGAGCTCCTCCAGCAGGATATGGACCTTGTGCCCGTTCGGCGTGGGCCAGCTATGGACCCGAATGGGGGCGGACATGCGCATCCTCGACCTTGCAGCCCTGACGATGCCTCCCCGCGAGCCTCGCGTCCAGGGCGGCGCCTCAGTCCCGCGCCACGCCGAACTCCAGGTCGCGCTGCACCCAGACGGCGATCAGCAGCCCGAAGCCGAGCATGGTGGTGAGCATGGCCGAGCCGCCATGGCTGATCAGCGGCAGCGGCACGCCGCCCACCGGGATGCTGCCCGTCACCATCGCCACGTTGACGAAGACGTAGAGGAACCAGTTGGCGCCCAGCCCAATGGCCAGGAGCCGCCCGAACTGATGCCGGCAGCGCAGCGCCACGAGCAGGCAGAAGGCCACTACGCAGAGCAGCAGGAACAGCGTGCCGAGCGCTCCCACTAGGCCGAACTCCTCGGCGATCATGGTGAAGATGAAGTCCGTTTCCTTCTCCGGCAGGAAGTTCAGGTGGCCCTGGGTGCCCTGGAGGAAACCCTTCCCCCAGATGCCGCCCGAGCCGAGCGCGATCTTCGACTGGATGATGTTGTAGCCCGCCCCGAGCGGGTCGCTCTCGGGATCGAGGAAGGTGGTGATCCGCGCGCGCTGGTAGTCCCGCAGATTGGCATAGACGATGGGCGCCGCCGCCACCGCCGCGGCCATCACCCCGGCGAACTTCCACCACCGCACGCCCGAGGCCCAGAACACCACGCCACCCAGCGCCAGCGTGATGAGCGACGTCCCGAGATTGGGCTGCTTGTAGATCAGCACCACGGGCACCGCGACCAGCAGCAGCGGCGGGATCAGGAAGAAGGGGTTCCCCACCCTCTCCCAGCTCGCGCGATGGAACCAGGCGGCGAGGGCGAGCACCAGCATGATCTTCATCAGTTCCGAGGGCTGGAGCTGGAAGGGCCCGAGGTTGATCCAGCGCTGCGCGCCCCCACCCACTTGGCCGTGCAGCGCCACCAGCACCAGCAGCCCGACCCCGACGAGGTAGCCGAGCGGCGCCAGCGCGGCGATGAGCCGGATGTCCACGAAGGCAATGCACAGCATCATCACCAGGCAAAAGCCGAAACGCAGCGCATGCCGGTTGGCGTAGAGATCGGCATTGCCAGAGCCCGCCGAGGTGAGCGCCACGTAGCCGATGCCTGCGATGGCGCAGAGCAGCAGCACGAAGAGCCAGGGGATGGACCAGAGCTTGCGCAGCACCCCCGCGCCGCGGTCGCGCGCCAGCAGACGGCGCTCGAAGAGGGAGGAGGAGGAGATCATTTTTCTGGGCCCTCAGGTGCCGGACGGCCGGATCCGCGGCCCAGGCTGCGCCGCGCCATCAGAACGGTCGGGCACAGCGCCATGCCCGTCACGATCCACGTCCCGCATCTGCGACACGCGGCCCGGGCGGCCCCGACCGGAAGCGGTTGAAGGTGTCCACAAGAACGTCGCGCGCGAGCGGCGCCGCCGCGCCCGAGCCGGAGGTGCCGTGCTCCACGACCACGCTCACCGCATAAAGCGGGTTGTCGTGCGGCGCATAGCCCACGAACAGCGCGTGCGGGCGCCACTCGCGCGGCAGAGTGGCGACGTTGAAGCCGCGCTCGCGCTGCTCGCGGCTGACGCGCCGCACCTGGGTGGTGCCCGTCTTGCCGGCCATCATCCCAAAACCGCCGGGCAGGCGTGAGGCTTGGGCCGTGCCGCCCGCCTCGTTCACCACCGCCCACATGGCCTCGCGCATCAGCCTCAGGTCGCGCTCAGGGATGCCCATGGAGGGCCAGTCCTCCGGGCGGGAGCCGCGTACCGGCCGCCCGCCGATGGCGCGCGTCAGATGCGGCTGCACCGCGCGGCCCGAGGCGAGGCGCGCCGTCATCACGCAGAGGCTGAGCGGCGTGAGTTGGTAGAAGCCCTGGCCGATGCCGTGCACGATGGTGTCGCCCAGCGCCCAGGGACGCCCCTGCGCCTCGCGCCACTCACGGGTGGGCACCAGGCCGCGACGCGTCCCGGGCAGCTCGATGTCGAGATCCACGCCGAGGCCGAAGCGCCGCGCCATGGCCGCGATGCGGTTGATGCCCAGCCGCTTCGCCATCTCGTAGTAGTAGACATCGCAGGAGACCTTCAACGAGGTCCGCAGGTCCACCGCGCCGTGGCCGTTGCGGTTCCAGCAGTGGAAGCGGGTCTCGCCCAGGTCGTAGTGGCCAGGGCAGACGACGCGCTCAAAGGGCGTGGTGACCCGGGCCTCCAGCGCCGCCAGCGCCACCACCATCTTGAAGGTGGAACCAGGGGCGTAGAGCCCGTTCGTCGTCTTGTTGATGAGCGGGGTGGAGCGGCCCGAGGTCCATTGCCGCCACTGCGCCGCGCTCACGCCGGCGTTGAAGATGTTCGGGTCGAAAGAGGGCTGGCTCGCCATCGCCAGCACCTCGCCGTTTCGCGCGTTCATCACCACGACCGAGGTGCCCTCCTCGATCTTGCCGCGCAGGGTCTTCTGCAGCTCCGTGTCGATGGTGATCTCGACATCCTGGCCCGGCACGCCCTCGCGCCGGTCGAGTTCTCGGATCACCCGCCCCACCGCGTTCACCTCGAGCTGCACCGCCCCCGCGCGCCCGCGCAGCACCTGGTCGTGGTGGCGTTCGATACCCGCTCGTCCCACCCGGATCCCGGGAAGCTGCAGCAGCGGGTCGCCGTCCATGTCGCGCTCGGCCGGCGGCGCCACATAGCCCACGATATGGGCTAGGTGCTCGCCTTCGGGGTAGATTCGCGTGGTGCCGACATCGGTGACGATGCCCGGCAGGTCCGGCGCGTTCACCTCGATGCGCGCCATCTCCTCCCAGGTCAGGAACTCGCGCACGATCACGGGCACGAAGCGGCGCCGACGGCGCACCTCGCGCTCGATGCGCGCGCGCTCGTGCTCGGCGAGCGGGACGATGCGGTGGAAGGTCTCGAGCGTCGCGTTCACGTCCGAGGTCTGCTCGGCCACCAGAAGCGCCCGCCAGTTCAGCCGGTTCCCTGCCACCACGCGGCCGGTGCGGTCCAGCACCCGCCCGCGCGGGGGCGAGAGAAGCCGCGCGGAGAGGCGGTTCTCCTCTGCCAGGGTGGCGAAGCGCGCGCCCTGCTCCACCTGGAGCCGGTAGAGCCGCCAGCCGAGGAAGCCGAAGGCGCCTAGCTGCAGACCGCCCAGCAGCAGAGCCCGGCGGGTGAAGACCGAGCGGCGCCGCTCCTCCTCCAGCTTCACGCCGCGCATCGAGAAGTTGGCGATCCCTCCCTTCTCGCGGCGGCGCCAGATGCGCGGCCACTTCATGGCCGCACACCCCCGGCCAGCACAGGCCTCACGGCGTCGCCCCCTCGGCGCGGCGCATCGCCATGTGGGCGCGTGTCAGGATCCAGGCGAGGCCCGGATAAAGCCCCACCGCTACGCCGAGCATGTGCAGCCCCGGCATGGGGGCCGGCCACTGCCAGCCGAGCAGCGCCTGCAGCGCCCAGCCGAGCCCCGCCGCCCCCGCCGCGACCATGCAGAAGGCCAGCCAGCCCACGAGGAAGGACGCGCGCGCCAGCACCTCGCGCCCCCGGAAGGCCAGGCCATGCACCAGCAGCAGCGTCAGCACGCCGATGCCCATTGGCGTGAAGGAGAGAAGGTCGAGCAGCAGGCCGAGCAGGAACACGACCGGCGCGGGCATGGCGGCAGGCCGGAAGATGCTCCAGAAGAAGACGCAGGGCAGGGCCGCGGCCATCATCAGCCCTGGGATCCCCACTGGCGTCGCGCCCAGCACCATCAACACGGCCGCGAACACGGCCGGGAAGGCGGCCCGCAGCGCGGCGTCCAGCCGCCGCATCAGGCCCATCGGCGGCTCCGGCCGGCCCTTGGGCCCCGGCGTCGAGGCCATGGGGATCACCGCCGGCCGCGCGGCTCGGGCCGGGCCACCGCCTCGGGCGGCAGGATGCCGGAAAGGCCGAAGTCGAACAGGCGCAGCACGTCCAGCCGGTCGAGCTGCGCAAAGAGCTCCACCTCCGCCGCCCCGCTCTCGGTCCAGCGCACCACGCCCACCGGCAGCCCCGCCGGGAAGGCCCCGGCCTCGGCGCTGGTCACCACCCGCTCGCCCTCCCGCGGAAGGCTGCCCTCGGGCCAATGCTGCAGGCGCGGGCGGGACTGGTTGTTGCCCACCATGATGGCCCGCGCACGCGATCCCTCGAGGGTGACGGGGATGCGGCTGTTGATGTCGGTCGCCAGCAGCACCCGGGCCGAGCGCGCGCCCACCTCTGTCACACGCCCGACGAAGCCCCGCTCATCCAGCGCGATCTGCCCCTTGCGGATGTTGTGCTGCGGCCCGGCCGCGAGCAGCACGGCGCGCGCATAGGTGCCGCCGGCATCGGCCACGACCCGGGCGGTACGGAACTGGGGCGCGGGGTCCGGCACCCAGGCGAGCTGGCGGCGCAGCAGCGTGTTCTCCGCCTCCAGCGCCAGCGCCGCCGCCTGCCAGCGGTGCAGCCGCTCGTTTTCCTCGACGAGGCGCGCGTTCTCCTCGCGCAGCTTCATCAGCGCCTCCGCCTCCGCGATCACCCGCCGCACCGCCGTCACGGGCTGCTGCGCCGCCGTCCAGATCGGCGAGAGCGCGTCGGCCAGGGCCATCCGCGCGCGCTCCACCAGCAGCGCATCCGCCTTGCCCAGCAGCATGGTGCCGAAGGCCACGGCGATGAGCACGGGCAGGGAAAGCCGCGCCAGGGCCTGCCGCAACGGGATGCTGAGACGGATCAAGAGCCCCCCATCGGTTCGAGAAGCCGTTCAGGAACCATCGGCCGTGGCCGGCGGCCCCGGGCGATCCGGGGCCGGGCGCCCCGGCCGGCCCGCCTTAATACATGGAGGAGAGCACCTGGCGAAGCCGTTTGATCTCCTCCAGCGCCCGGCCGGTGCCCAGCGCCACGCAGTTCAGCGGCTCCTCCGCCACCACCACGGGCAGGCCCGTCGCATCCCTGAGCACTTCGTCGAGTCGCGTCAGCAGCGCGCCGCCGCCGGTGAGCACGATGCCCTTGTCCACGATGTCGGCGGCCAGCTCGGGCGGCGTGTTCTCCAGCGCCACCTTCACCGCGTCCACGATCTGGGTCACCGGCTCGTTCAGGGCGATGGCGATCTCGCGCTGGCTCACCACCACCTCGCGGGGCACGCCATTCATCAGTTCCCGGCCCTTCACCTCGGTCATCGGCCCCTCCTCGCCCTCATAGGGGGGCGAGGCGGCGCCGATCTCCATCTTGATGCGTTCGGCCGAGCTTTCGCCGATCAACAGGTTGTGGGTGCGCCGGACATAGCTGATGATCGCCTCGTCCATCTTGTCGCCGCCCACGCGCACGCTGCGTGCATAGACGATGCCGCCGAGGCTGATCACCGCCACCTCGGTGGTGCCCCCGCCGATATCCACCACCATGGAGCCCGAGGGTTCCGTCACGGGCAGGCCGGCGCCGATCGCCGCCGCCATCGGCTCCTCGATCAGCAGCACCTTGCGCGCGCCGGCGCTCTCGGCGCTCTCCTGGATGGCGCGCCGCTCCACCGCCGTGCTGCCCGAAGGCACGCAGACGATGATGAGCGGCGAGGTGAAGCTGCGCCGGTTGTGCACCTTGCGGATGAAGTGCTTGATCATCTCCTCCGCCACCTCGAAGTCGGCGATCACGCCGTCGCGCAGCGGACGGATGGCGGCGATGTTGCCCGGGGTGCGGCCGAGCATCTGCTTGGCTTCCTCGCCCACGGCCAGCACCTGCTTGCGGCCGCGGTTGTCGGAGATGGCCACCACCGAGGGCTCGTTCAGCACGATCCCGCGCCCCTTCACGTAGACGAGGGTGTTCGCCGTGCCGAGGTCGATGGCCATGTCGGCGGAGAGGAAGCCGAACAGGCGTGCAAACATGCGGGAGGAACCTTGCGTCTGGGATGCGGTGCCGAAGCGCCGATGCCTAGCCGCTCGGGGGGGATGGGGCAAGCTTGCCCCCGGCGCGGCTCACACCAGCGGCCGCTGTCCTTGATCCGCGCGAAGGCAGCGCGGCCGCAGGTGGGGCTGTACTTTATTTTGGCATGCCGCCGCCCGCCAACCCGGCGTGCGCGATCTGGCCGGCATGACCGCCCGCCGCATCAGGGCGCGCCCCGTGCGTCAGCCCAGGACCATGCCCAACGCCTCGGCCCAGAAAGGGCCCCAGCTCTTCCGGTGCGGTTTGCCCGGACGCCAGTTGCGCAGATAGCACTCCCAGGCCGCCTCCTCCTGCCCGGCATGGGGCTTGGGCAGGGGGGCTGGGTCGGTGAAGAGAAGAAGCCGGGCGAAGGCGCAAGCGAGCTCGTCCCCCTCCGGCGCGGCGAAGCTGCGCCAGATGGCCTCGGCCTCGAAGGGGAGCCCCGCCTCCAGAACCAAGAGCTTCGCGGGGCCGCGGCTCGCGGGATGCTGCATCACGCCGCGCACACCCCCGCCGCGCTCGAACTGCCAGAAGCCGGTGGCCGGGCCGATCTCGCCGGGCTTCTTGCCGGTCACCACCTGGTCGCGATGGCGGAAGCGGCTCTCCTGCAGGCCGATGGCGATGAGCATGGCCTCGGGCGCGGCGCCGCCTGGGATACGGTGTTCGGCCGCGAGCCGCGCGGCCATGGGACGGATCAGGGTGACGTAGGGAACGCTCATCGCGGGCCTCCCGCCGGCTGCGGCGAGAGGCTAGCCCGGCCCGGCCCAGCGCGGAATCGCTTTCCGAGGGCGGGAGAGGGGGACGGGGCGGCCACCCCGCCCGCGCCCGCTCAGGCGCGCAGCACCGCCGGCGGCTCCGTGCGCTCGCGCTTCACCAGCAGCTTGTTGAGCGCGTGCACATAGGCCCGGGCCGAGGCGACGATGGTGCAGGTGTCCGCCCCCTGCCCGTCGACAAGCTTGCCCTTCTCCTCGAGCCGCACGGTCACGCGCGCCTGGGCGTCGGTGCCGCCGGTGACGCTCTGCACCGCGTAGAGCTTGAGGTTCACCTCGTGCGGGACGGCCTGACGGAGCGCGTTGAAGGTGGCGTCCACCGCGCCATCGCCGGTAGCCATGCCATCGCGCCGCTCCCCGTCCACCTCCAGTGTGATGCTCGCCATGGGCTTCGCCCCCATGCCGGTGGTGACGTGCAGGCCGGTGAGGCGGATGCGCTCATGCGTGCGGCCCACCTCGTCGTCCACCAGGGCGGCGATGTCCTCGTCGTAGACCACCTTCTTGCGGTCCGCGAGGTCCTTGAAGCGCCTGAAGGCGTCGTTGAGCTGGTTGTCGCCGATCTCGTAGCCCAGCGCCTTCAGCCGGTCGCGGAAGGCGGCGCGGCCCGAATGCTTGCCGAGCACCAGGGAGTTCTTCGTCCAGCCCACGCTCTCGGGCGTCATGATCTCGTAGGTGGAGGCGTCCTTCAGCACGCCGTCCTGGTGGATGCCGCTCTCGTGCGCGAAGGCGTTGCGGCCGACGATGGCTTTGTTGGGCTGCACGTCGAAGCCCGTGGTGGCGGCGAGCAGCTTGGAGGTGCGCAGCAGCTTCGTCGTCACGATGTTGTTCGTGACGGGAATGGCGTCATGGCGCGTGCGCAGCGCCATGACCGCTTCCTCCAACGAGGCGTTGCCCGCGCGCTCGCCGATGCCGTTGATGGTGCACTCCACCTGGCGCGCGCCGGCGCGGATGGCCGCCAGCGTGTTGGCCACCGCGAGCCCCAGGTCGTTGTGGTTGTGGGTGGAGAAGACCACCTGGTCGGCCCCCGGCACGCGGGTGCGCAGCATGGTGAAGAGGGCGAACATGTCCTCCGGCACGGCGTAGCCCACCGTGTCGGGAATGTTGATGGTGGTGGCGCCCGCCTTGATCGCGGCCTCGACACAGCGGCAGAGGAAATCATGCTCGGTGCGCGTGCCGTCCTCGGCCGACCACTCCACGTCGTCGGTGTGCTGGCGCGCGAGGCTGACGCTGCTGGTCACCAGCTCCAGCACCTGCTCGGGCTCCAGGCGGAGCTTCACCCGCATGTGCAGCGGGCTGGTGGAGACGAAGGTGTGGATGCGTTTGCGCGCGGCGGGCTTCACCGCCTCGGCGGCGCGCAGGATGTCGGCCGGGGCGGTGCGCGCGAGGCCGCAGACCACGGGGCCGTCCTTGGCGAAGCGCTTCGCGATGGCCTCCACGCTCTCGAAATCGCCGATGGAAGCGATGGGGAAGCCCGCCTCCATCACATCCACGCCGAGTTCGGCCAGCGCCTCGGCCATGCGCAGCTTCTCCTCGAGATTCATCGAGAAGCCGGGCGACTGCTCGCCGTCGCGCAGGGTGGTGTCGAAGATGATGACGCGGTCCTCGGCCAGGACGCCGAAGGAGGGATGCGTGATGGGCATGGTGTCAGGCTCGCTTCGATGAGGTGTCCGCTTCGGGTGATCCCCTGGGAGGAGCGGGCCGCGGCATGCGGCGTCGCGTCACGCCCAGGGGCGGAGAAGTCGAAGCGGAAGGAGGGGGGCGAGCGCAGGCGCGCGGCGGAACGCCGGCGTGCTGGAGACAACCCGGATCGGGGCGCAGGCCATAAATAAACGCTAGCAGCGGCCGCCAGGGGCCGCAAGCGGCCGGATCAGGCGAGGGTGCAGCGGGCGGTGATGGACGCCTTCGGGCGGGGTGGCGACGGCCAGCGAAGCCGGTTGGCGGACACCGCTCCGGCTCCGGGTAGATCGAGACGGGATCCCGCCTCGCATCCCGGCCCGGGATGCCAGCTCCCACGGGTCTGCAGGCCGGGGCACTCCCGCCAGCGGCCGCCGCCTTCGACTCGTGGGAAGGCGGCGCGGCGGATGCGTGTTTCTCAACACCCTGTCATGCAGCCATTCTTTGCGTCCTGACAGTTTGCGTGTAAACAACAAATGACATCCCCGGCGATGGAGGAAACAGCATGTTCCGCAAGCTCGGTGTCGAGTTCCTCGGCACCTTCTGGCTGGTGCTCGGCGGGTGCGGCAGCGCCGTCATCGCCGCGAAATTCCCCGAGGTGGGCATCGGCCTCGTCGGCGTCTCCCTCGCCTTCGGCCTCACTGTCCTCACGATGGCCTATGCGCTGGGCCATGTCTCGGGCGGGCACTTCAACCCCGCCGTCACGATCGGCGTGGCCGCCGCCGGGCGAATGGATCCCGATGAGGCCATTCCTTACATCGTCAGCCAGGTGGCGGGCGCGATCCTCGCGGCCATGATCCTGTGGTTCATCGTCTCCGGCCAGCCGGGCGGCTGGGATCCGGCGGTGAAGGGGCTCGCGCAGAACGGCTACGACAGCGCCTCGCCGGGGGGCTATTCCATGGCCGCGGCCTTCCTCACCGAGATGGTGTTCACCTTCCTCTTTCTCATGGTGATCCTGGGCGCCACCTCGCGGAAGGCGCCGGCGGGCTTCGCCCCTCTCGCCATGGGCCTGTGCCTGACGCTGATCCACCTCGTCACCATCCCGGTGACGAACACCAGCGTGAACCCGGCCCGCTCCACCGGGCCCGCGGTCTTCGCGGGCGGGGTGGCGCTGCAGCAGCTCTGGCTGTTCTGGGTGGCGCCCATCCTGGGCGCGGCGCTCGCGGGCCTCGCCAACCGCTTCACCGAGGACAACCAGTGAACCGGGCCGAGCGCACCCCGGTTTGACGCGGGCCGGCGCGGGCGCGATAGCTCCCCGCCATGTCCGCTTCCTTCGAGGCGTTGCGCCGCGCGGTGGCGCGCCGGCCGCGCCTGTGGGCGGCGCTCCTCCCGCTCTACCGGCGCTGGGTGGCCGCGCGCTTCGCCCTGGCCCGCTGGCCGCGCCGCCCGCTGCTCGGCGGGCTGCTCCCCGACGGATTCGAGCGCGCCTACCGCCGCCGGCTGCGCGCCGAGGCCGCCCGCGCGTGACTGGACCATGCCGCCATCACCCGGCACATCG